>JAYUQE010000468.1:0-22608 GCA_043756905.1 Burkholderiales bacterium
CATCGAAAAAGTTTTGCCGACAACAACTTACCCCTCGCGCGAACCTCGCCGTAACCCGCCGTCACTGCGGGGTCGCGCAAGCCATCATAAGACGAGTGGGGCGTCGAAATCGGTGGCCTTGAACTTGCCGTGCTCGCGGACTTCACAGCCCTTGGTGTCGGCCAGCCTGTAAAGGCGCAGGCAATCTTGCTCAAGGTTTATCTCGCTGAGCAGGCGGCGCTCAAGGTCATCCAGCTGCATCAGGTTGACCTGGCACTCGAAGACTGATTTCTGCACCCGCTGCCCGATGCCTTCGCAGACCTTGGCCACGCGCCGCAGGCGTCTGCGGCCTTCGCGGGCTTCGGTGTTGACGTCGTAGCACACGATCACAAGCATGGTGCTCACCTCATCTGAAAGGGCACATAGATCTCCGCTTCGCCGCGCACACAACGCGCCAGCAAACGCGCCTGCACCAGCGGCACCACACCCAGGGGCACGCTCTCGGCCAGCAGCGGGTGGGTCAACCCTTCCTGCTTGCGTTCCTGGTAGGCCACGACGATGGCTTTGCGCGCATCACCTTCCAGCAGCACGGCGCCGCCTTCGCGTTCCACGAAATCCGAAGCACTGACCTGGCCACGGTTGATGAGCGTCAGCGCCAGGCGGTCAGCGAAGGGTCGAAACTCCTCCATCAAGTCGAGCGCCAATGCGGCCCGGCCTGGCCGCACGGCGTGCAGAAAGCCGATCTGCGGGTCGAGCCCAGCGGCTTCGCAGGCGCTGCGGCAATCGTTCATCCACATGGCGTAGAAGAACGACAGCATGGCGTTCATGCGATCGCGCGGCGGGCGGCGTGTGCGGCCGTCCATGGCGAACGTGCCACGCAGATCAGCACGCACCAACAGGTTAAGCGCTTCGAAGTAGCTGCGCGCCGCGGCCCCTTCACTGCCGCGCAATTCATCAAGGGTGCTGGCCTGCGGCAGCGCGCGCAGGTTGGCCGCAAGGTCTTGGGCCGTGCGCGTGAGCCGCGCTTCGTCTTCAGCAATTTTCGTTTCACGCGCGCCGCGCAGCAACACCTGGCGCTGGTTGCGCAGCTTGCCGGCCACCACGCTGCGGGCAAGGGCCAAGGTGGCGGGCGCGTTCAGCACTGCCGCATGTTGGGCCTGGCGCAACAACACGTTGCCGCTGACTGCGCCTTCCAGCCGGGCCTTGAAGCGGCCGTTCGCATCCAGCAGCACCAAGGCGATGGCTTCTTCGGCCAGCCGGTGCATCAGCGGCACGCTCAGGCCAACGTGCCCAAAACACACCACGGCTTGCAGGTGGTGCAGGGGCACGCGCAAGCGCGTTTCTTGTTCCACCTCCACACGCAGCGTGTCGTTGTCGAGCCGCAAGTAGCTTTCCGGCGTGGTGACGTACAGGGTGTTGAGAAGATGCATGGCGGCTCAGCGTGTTGTCAGTTCACCCGGAAGTTCACTCATCAATCGGTTTCGAAAATTCGATTGAGCGGGCCTTCAACCTGCAAGCGCACCAAGGCCTCAGGCTGGCAGCGCTCGCGCAGCGAGCAGCCTTTGCATCGGCGCACATCAAGCGTGGGTGCCGGCAGGGTGCCGCTGCACAGCATGCCCCTCACGGCTTGGACCATGTCGCCCACCTGCGCACGCAAGGCATCGGTGACGGGCACGACCCGCCTGCGTTTTGAGCTGGCGTAATACAGCGCCCCTTCCGGCACGCGCTGCCCCGTCATGGTTTCAAGGCACAGGGCTTGGGCCGTAAGCTGCACGTCGTCGCAGGCGGCAATGTCGCTGGCCTTGTTGCGGCTGCCGTGCTTGTACTCAACCGGGTAGGGCGTGCCGTCGGGTTCGAACTCCACCACGTCGGCCTTGCCCACCAGGCCCAGCGCGTCATGCCACAGCGGCAGGGCCCGTTCGACGCGCAGGCCGTGGCGCACTTCAACGCCGGGCTTGTCAACCTGCTTATGCAGGGCCTGGCCGCGCTGGGTATGCAGGTTGTCGTCGAAGGCTTGCTCCAGGTGGATCAGGCCGCACTGCCGCGGGCAATAGGCCCAGTGCTGGAGGGCGGAAAGTGTGATGGGGTCGGGATCATCCATGGCGGGGCAGCCGTCATCGAATTACACTGCGAGAGCCGCAAGTTGAGAGGGAGCGAACATGCCCAGCGCGCTTGATGATGTGATGGTTGAGGCTCTAAAACTCTCGCCCGAAGACCGTGCCGAGTTGATCGAGCGTTTGGCGGATACCGTTGCGCCCAGTGCACTGCTGCACCCACTTTGGCAAGAAGAAATTGCCCGCCGCATCAAGGACATGGACGAACACCCCGACCTGGGGATCCCGTTTGACCAAGTCATGGAGCAGCTGCGGGCAAAGATCGACGCCGGCTGACGTGGCGTGTCGTGATTGTTGAATTCCGCCCGCCTGCCCAGCACGAGCTGATTCAAGCTGGTGAGTGGTATTTGAGAGAAGGCGGGCGCCGTGTGGCCGAGCAATTTGAAGGCGCTGTCAGCCGCGCTCTGGCCTTGCTGGCAGTCATGCCGGGCCTGGGCACGCCGAGCTACGGCCAGGCCCGTTTGTGGCCATTGCGGCGCTTCCCCTACACGCTCGTGTACCGCGTGCATGGGGAGTTGTTGACGGTGCTGGCCGTGGCGCATCAAAGTCGCTCGCCCGAGTATTGGGTGGGCCGCCGTTGAGCCTTCAGCCCACACGGCGAACAAGCTTCACGTTTACCGGCATATCTGTTTCGTTAACAGAGACGTCGTAATCCGCAAAGCTGCGCGGCACCTCCACCTTCTTGCGCGCACTGATGCGGTCGAACAGCGCATGGGCATGGGCGTTGCCCAGTTCGTTCGCATGCTCGAACACATACAGCCCGCGGGTTGACATTTCACCGCGCGCGGCCGAACGGTCGTGCTCGAACATGTTCTCCAACGCCTGCCAAAGCAGTTCAAGGTCGTCCGTGCCAAAGCCGGTTTGCTTGGCAAGGAACGCCGAGACGAAACCATGGGCCATGTATAGGCCATAGGGCACGGTGTGCTTGCGGCCCATGGTGCGGTTTTCGCCTTGCTGCTTCTCGTGCTCGGCTTCTGTGGCCACGGCCATACGGGTGATCGTGTGCTCAAGATGCCCAATGCGATCCATCGACCGTGCGAAAGTAAGCTGAACCGGGCCGCGCACCTGTCCGCAATTGGGTGCGGATTTCAAACTCAGCACCGCACCAAAAGTTCTAATGTCAAAAAAGTTCTTGCAAAGCCACTCCTTTCCCTTGTCCGACTCTTCCAGAGTGGGCCGTCGTCCCTTAGCTTGTTTGAGCGCTTCGGACAGGAGCTTCTTGAGTTGCGCCGACGGTTTGGATTTCTTGAGCCACTCTTGAACAGACTTCTTGTCAACGTCGGCCGCAATGACAAGTTCCTTCATTTCGTCGTCGTCTTCTTCCACAGTCAGACCATCAGGCAGCTCTAGCGCTACCAACTCTTCTGCCAGCTGCGTCGTGGGCAAATTCACCCGGCTTTCCTGGCCAAGGCCAATCTCAAGAGCCTTGAAGGCCTCAACATGTGAACGCCCAAGCACTGCGCGCTCGCGAATGTAGATGTCGTAGGGTCGTACGTAGTTGCGAGTCAGCGCCACGAAATTGCGAACCTTTCTTTTCAGTGAAACATCGGTCATCAGCCCGTGGCCGGTTTCGTTGTCCATGCGCGGTAGGTTTCCGGCATCTGGGTCGCCGTTGGGATTGCCGTCCTTCACATCGAAGAGCAACACGAAGTCATATCGTTGGGTAAGGTTCATTTCAAAGTCCTCCTTGGATGACGGTGGTCGATGTTGCAGGTGTGGGGCGCTCCACCTATGGTGCCTAACGTTTGGTGATCAGCGCGTGGCGTTGGTGGTAGTAGCCCAATGCAAAGCTTGCCTGTTGCTCAGGCGTAGACAGCGCAGGAATCGAGACCGCAGGATTGGCGTCCATCGGGCTGGAAATTTCAAGAATCAGCCCGCCAAAGAAAGCACCTGCTTTGGGTTGGGATCGCTTCAGATCCCGAAGGTGAATTTGGTCAAGCATGGCCAGGCGGCCATACACCGTACGTGGCGATGTCATGGCAGAGCTGAAATACGCGTCGCGAATCGTTCGATTCAACTCGCGCTCAGCTGCGCGCTCTTGTATAAGTTCGAACGCGGCAAACTTGCGACCCCACAGGTACAGTGGCTCGCGGTTGGACTTGTCTAAGGACACTGTCATCTCCTTCAAGTTGAACGATTGAATCCTGCGTTTGCGGTTCAGGCAGGCTTTGAGGATCGATGCGCGCGCCGCAGAAACATGCAACACGGGTTTGCCGGTAACGTCGTCCTTAATTGACTGTTCCGCCCGAATTCGCTGAAGCGCCGCATTCAGCAATGAGCCAGGTAGTTGCGCGCCAGTCATCGCTGCGCGAAGTACCTCGCCGGCCATTGACGGCGGCAACTTGCTGATGTCGCCGAATGGCTTGTCCTTGGTGCGCACGCAAACGCGGCTAAGCAAGTGGTAAAGCGGCGGGTGCCTGCGTTCGTTGGTGGCGCAGTCAACATCAAGGTCATCGAACCAGGTTCGGATACTCGTCGCGACCTCGCGCAGCGGCGCCGCATGCCAGAACCGAATTGCAAGTCGCGCTTCATTCGGTGCCAGGCCCAAAACGTAGAATCTGTTGTCCCCCCGTGCACCGTCAAACGCACCGCTACGAACTGACTCATACAGCGCCTTGACCTGCACAACGTGGGCGTCCGGGTTGTCGCCACTTACAAGCGCACGGAGCCACTCTTCGATCTGCTGGTCGTCCTGACGCTGCGCCCAAAAGACAGCTGTTGTGTCGCCGACTTCCACCTTTTGTGCAGAGCCGTGATCCATAAGGGTGTTCAGTGCTGTGCCGTATGCAAACGCAGCTAATTTGGAAACAGGGGCGTTCTCACCCTGTTCTTTCCCATAAGACTGATAGGCGAGGTCATTGAACGAAACCAGCAGTCCGCCTGAAGGCTTGGCACCGCGTACACGGAAAATTTTCGGATGCTTGCGCGTGATCAAAGTGTCAAAGCCAGTTATCAAACATTGGCCAGTGGTTGCATCTGTCTCAGCCCTCGCCCATTGAGCATTGATGGCTTGTCGCACCAGTGGTCGAAGACAGATCAAATCATCGTCTCCGGCCAACCTGAACGAGATCCAAGGGTTGATCGTTGCGATTTCCGTGGCAGCTGGGAAAGCGGCAAGCCCGACACGCACATCGGAATCAAGAAACCGAAGCAACGCATGAACACCAGGGTCGGCCAAGGCGCCAGAAGGCAATGTGTGGATCGCGTGTACGAATGCTTCGTGCATCTTCCTGACCCTGGTCAGGTACGCGCGTGCGGCCCTAGTCGCCAGCTTGGCTGAACTGGGTATCCCGAGCGCGTACTCAGCGTTGTCCCAGAACAGATTCGCCTTCACGTCAGATGAGCGGCCGGTGTCTTCTGGCAATAGCCGGGGCGTACCGAACAGCTTGTTCTTTCGCAGCACCCGTACGTCAAGGATACCCAACAGCCTTCCTTGAGTGTCTAGCTCCAAAATGAAGGCGATGTCTTGCCGTGCGAATCCGGGCTCGGGCAGCCGTAATGTCGGGTCAGGTTCGGCTTGTCGGCGCAAGTAGTAGTCGTGAAGTGCTTGCAGGATCATCGCCGCACCTCCACCGCGCTCAGATCGACCACCCCTTTGTTTACCTGAGCGCGAAAGAAGCTTGGTCGAGGCGCTGCCAAGTTGCTGAAGTCCATGTCGTGCAGCATCCAGCCCAAGGTCGATGTCCAGTCTTCTAAAGCCGCGGGTTCGCCTTGAGGGGGGATCCAATCGCCCGACCCGTCAGCAATCAAGTCGACTAGCCGAAAGCGCGCGGCAAACTCTCTACAACCCAAGTAAGGTTGGTTTATGCACTGACCAGCCGCGGCGCGACGGGTGAACATTGCCAGATACTTGCCTGGGTTGTTTCGCGCCTCGTCGCTCAACATCTCCATGTCAGCGTAGAGACGGTAGGCCACGTCGCGAAGAAGAATGCTCGAACGCTGCTGACGCGTTTTGCTGTCATCAACATAGATGGCGATGTCGCTGCCCGGCTTCTTCATGGCCGATTGAACCGCCCCAGAAGAAATCACTTCACCGATCTCGTTTCTGCGGACGCTGATCCAACGCACGGGATTGAGGACATCAATCCTTCGCATGCGCCATCGAAACGCAGGTTGACGCTGATCGTCACGCTTCCACAAAACAGCCTCAAACACCGCTCGCGCCGCCGATGGTGTGATGAGGTCATACGACACCCGCTCCACCTTCATTTCCGGCCGGGTGAAGCAGGCGTAGTCGCCCCGCACTTCAAGACAAAACGGTTTCATCCATGCTCCCTTCGCTACTCGCGTTCACGTGACAAAACTTGCCGGGTCACCCGGCGCTGAATCGACCCGCGCACCCAGCACGGGGTCATAGAAACCATCCCAGCCTTGCGTCTGCGCATACAAGCCTGGGCAACCGGGAATTTCTCGAATGTCGCCTGCATCAAGCAGTTTGCGCAACTGGTGCTGGTAGATGCTGACGCCATAGCGTTGCAGCTTGCGCATCAGCCAACGCGCCGGGCCGTCGCGTTCCAGCGTGCCGATGAGAGCATTGATGTCTTCCTTGGCATTCGGGCTGCGGTAGCGCACCAGCACGGTGGCGGCGTCCTTTTCGTCGATGAGCTTGAAAGCTTTTGCGGCGTCGCGGAACCGGATAGGCAAGGTCAGGGCGTGGGGGTCGATTTCGAGCTTGAGCATGTCGCAAATGTGCTGCGCGTCGGTTGAAGGCGCGTCGTGGTACAGGCTCTTGAAGTAACGTTCGATAAGAGGCAACGCAAACGGCTGCGCCGGCAGGTCGCGCCAGATGCGTTGGCAAGTGCTTCGCGCCAGCCGCAGCAAGCCGGGGGGCGCTTTGCTGGGCGGAACGAAGACATGCACTTGGCCGGGCTCTGGCAGGCGGCCTTCGCGGTTGCAGCGGCCTGCGGCCTGCGCAATGGAGTCCAGGCCTGCCATGGCGCGATAGACGACCGGAAAGTCGAGATCCACGCCAGCCTCGACCAATTGCGTGGACACCACGCGCACGGGCGGCGCCGCCAGCCCTGCGGCCAGCGCTTCGCGCCGACCCACGAGTGCGGCTTTGATCTCGGCGATGGCGTCGCTGCGGTGTTGGGCGCACATCAAGGCCGACAAATGCCAACAACCCTGGCCGCCGGCGCGCACCTTGACCAGTCGATACAACTCGGCGGCATCAGCACGGCGGCTGACGATGGCCAGAACGGCGTCGTGGCCGGCGATCTCATCGGCCAGTTCAGGCCACGAGCGCGCCAGCTCCAGGCTGGGCGGCAGGTGGACACGCACGCGCTCCAGGGCTTGATACAGCGCCGGCCTGTTGTCAATGATTTCGGTGACGGCCCCAATGCCGCGGCGCAGGCCGCGCGCCGGGTCGGCGCTGGGGGCGCCATCCAAGGCGGGCTGGGTGGCGGTACATAACAGCACCGTGCAGCCAAAGTCTTGCACCAGGTAGCGCAGCACATCCACCACGGGTTGCAGGAACTCAACCGGCAGCAACTGCGCTTCGTCCAGCACGATGACGCTGCGGGCCAGGTTGTGCAGCTTGCGGCAGCGCGAGGTCTTGCGCGCGAACAGGCTTTCAAACAGCTGGACGTTGGTTGTGACGATGAGGGGCGCGTCCCAGTTCTCGCAAGCGAGGCGGGACAAGCGGGTTTCCTGCGTCGGTTCGCTCTCGGCGTTGCTGTGATGCTCGATCACCACGTCTTCACCCAGCGCAGCGAACACACCGCGAAACACGTCGGCGGTCTGTTCGATGATGCTGGTGTAGGGAATTGCATAGACGACGCGCCGCTGGCCATGGGTGGCCGCGTGATCCAGCGCAAAGGCCAGGCTGGACAGGGTCTTGCCGCCGCCGGTGGGCACCGTCAGACTGAATACGCCGGGGGGCAGCGCGGCCTTGGTGCGGCATTGGCGCAGCACCTGCGCGCGCAAGCCGTTGACCTGGGTCGGCGGGGCGCTGTCAGCTTGGGCCAGCATGTGTCGTGTGCAGGCTTCCTGCATGTCGTCAATGGATACCGATGCCGCGCGTTTCGCCGAGCGGGCCAAATCCACATACGCCTCAGTGTCCAGAAAGTCGGCGTCCACGAGCGCCGAGAACAGCATCCGCAGCCACAGTGCAAAGCGCCCGGGCGTACCGAGCGAGTGTTCGTTGGTGATGGCCAGCCCTGAAAAGTCAGCAGCGGGGAGTTTTGGGTTGAGGATGTCCGCTGGTGAGTGGCTGGCCAGCGCTTCGTCAACTTCACGCCGGGAATCGGCCGATGCCAGGCGCGCGGCCAAACCCACGGCGCCGTCGCCGGCATGCCAGTTGTCAAGCCCGGCGTGATGCCCGGCGATCACGGCTTGCAGCATGCGGCTGAGTAGCTTGCCCTGCGGCCCGAGTTGTTGCGCCAAATACTGTTCAGCCCACAGCGCGCCAGCGGCAGAGTGCGTCTTGTCTGCGCCGCCCACGCGGCCTTCAATGTGCGCCTCGCCGCCGCCCACTTGGCGGATGTAGCGCTGAAATCCGGGCCGGCGTTTGCCCAGGTCGTGCCACAAGCCGGCCAGGTAGGCCCAAGGTTGCAGCGCAGGGGGCGCCAAGGCAGCGGCCAGGCGCGCCACAGCGCGCAAGTGGTCATCAAGCAAATGGGGCGCTGCCCCGGGCGTTATGGCTGGCGGCGAATGCGCCCAGTCGCCCGGTTGGTGGTGTGTATCGGTCATGGTGAGAAGAATGCAGTTCAGCGTGTTGACAGCGAATTCATGCCGCCATCATGCCGGCGCCAAGTCTCATGGGATGACACTGAAATTTCACCTTCACTGATCGTTTATCCAGTCTCGTAGCTCTACCGCGTCTGATGCGCCGGTTGCGCCAGCGAGTTGCGCCGCATCCACAACAGTCTTGTGCCCCTGCGATGTGCCGCCCGCGCGCCTACAGTCAGTTGTCGCCAGCCTTATACGCGCCAGCGCCCGCCTGGCTGGGCCAGCGACACCGTTCCTTCAACCATTGAGATGACCGACCCTGCCCCCACCCCCCGCCGCATCCTCCCCGCTCTGGTGCTGGCCCAGCTCGCCGGCACTTCACCGTGGTTTGCGGTGAATGCGGTGATGCCGGATTTGCAGCGCGAATTCGGCTGGGCGGCGTCTGAACTGGCGTGGCTCACATCGGCCATCCAGCTCGGCTTCATTGCCGGCTCGCTGGTCTTTGCCATGCTCGCGCTGGCCGATCGTTTTTCGGCCCGCCGCGTGTTCATGCTGTGTTCACTGGCCAGCGCGGCGTGCTGCGTGTTGGCGGTGCTGGTGGCGCCTTCGCTGCCGGCCATGCTGGTGTCGCGTGCAGTGGGCGGTTTCTTTTTGGCCGGTATCTACCCGGTGGGCATGAAGCTGGCCGCGCTGTGGTTTCCGCGTGGGCTGGGCGGCGCGTTGGGCTGGCTGGTGGGCGCGCTGGTGCTGGGCTCGGCCAGCTCGCACGGCTTGCGCGCGGCCGGCGCGGCGTGGCCCTGGCCTTCGGTGTTTTTTGGCGTGGCGCTGGTGTCGCTGCTGGGCGGGCTGCTGGTGATGTGGGCCGTGCCCGAGCCCTTGCTGCACGTCGCGCCCGTGCGCCCGCACCCCTTGCGCGCGCTGGGTTTGATTGCGCGTGATGCGAAATTGCGCGCCTCGGTGCTGGGCTACTTCGGCCACATGTGGGAGCTGTACACGGTGTGGGTGCTGGTGCCGCTGATCCTGGCCGCGCGGCTGGCCGGCGCGGCGCTTTCCTGGGCCGCGTTTGCCGTGCTCGGCGCCGGCGCGCTGGGCTGCGTGCTGGGTGGCTATGCTGCGCGGCGCTTCGGCAGCGCCTGGGTAGCTGGCGTGCAGTTGGCGGTTAGCGGCCTGTGTTGCCTGGCCGCGCCCTGGGCCATCGGCGCGCCCGATGCATGGTTTGGCCTGTGGCTGCTGTTATGGGGCACCACGGTGGCGGGCGATTCACCACAGTTTTCGGCGCTCACCGCCACCAACGCGCCACGCGACGCCGTGGGCAGCGTGCTCACGCTGACCAACGCCCTGGGTTTTGCGATTTCGGTGCTGAGCATCCAGCTCTTCGTGGCCTTGTCGCACAGCGTGCCGTTGGGGCACTTGCTGCCCTGGCTGGGGCTGGGGCCGCTGCTGGGGGTGTGGGCCTTGCGGCCTTTGCTGCGCAAGGCGGCGTAGCCGGGCTTTTCACCCGGTGCCGCGCAACGGCGAACCATGCCGTGGGCTTTGCACAGGCCGGCGCGCGGGCAGCAACAATGATGCGGCCGCGCGCGAGCCGTCGCCAACGCCAGCATTCAATGTAGGAGATATCAATATGCATCCGCCGCCTGTCGAGCCGATCAAGCTTTACCGCCATGCGCTGTCGGGTCACTCGCATCGTGCCGAAATGTTCATCCACATGCTTGGCCTGCCTCTGACGCTGATCGATGTTGACCTGTTGAACGGCGCGCATCGCCAGCCGGCGTTCCTGCGGCTCAACCGCTTCGGGCAGGTGCCGGTCGTCGACGACGGCGGCACCGTGGTGGCCGACTCGAACGCGATCCTCATCTACCTGGCCCTGCGCTATGGCCCTGCGCACTGGTTGCCAAGCGAGCCGGCGCACGCCGCACGCGTGCAACAGTGGTTGTCGCAGGCGGCCGGCGCGCTGAGCCGCGGTGCGGCCACGGCCCGGGCCATCAACGTGTTCCGCTTGCAGCGCGACCCTCAGGCAGCGGTGCAGGAAGCGCATTGGCTCTTCGAACGCATGGAAGCGGCGCTGGCCGAAGGCGGTGCAACGTGGCTTGCCGGCGGCACCCTGCCCACGGTGGCCGACGTGGCGCTGTACACGTACACCGCGCATGCGCCAGAAGGCGGCGTCTCGCTCGCTGGCTACCCGGCGTTGCGCGATTGGTTGCAGCGCGTCGAGGCGCTTCCCGGGTTCATGCGAATGGCGGTGTCGGCCGTGGGCTTGCGCGCGGGCGCAGGCGCCTGAGCGCTCGCGCAAGCGGGGCTACCCTCGCAGCATGAACCGCGCACCCTCAAACACCCGCCAGGCCGCCCTGTGGATGGCCGGCTGGCTGCTCATGATGGTGGTGATTGCCGTGGCCGGGCGCGAAGCGGCGCGCGACTTGAGCATCCTGCAGATCATGGCCCTGCGCTCGTTCATCGGCCTGCTGTTGCTGGCGCCGTTGGTGCATGCTGCGGGCGGCTTGCGCGCCATGAAGAGCCAACGCAAGCGCCACCACGCCGTGCGCGCCGTGGTGCACTTCGGCGCGCAGTACGGCTGGTTCGTGGCGCTCACGCTGATCCCCCTGGCGCAGGTGGTGGCCATCGAATTCACCATGCCGATCTGGACGGCGGTGCTGGCCGTGGCGCTGCTTGGCGAACGCATGAACGCGGGCAAGGTGGTGGCGATCACGCTTGGTTTGATCGGCGTGGGGCTGATCGTGCGGCCGGCCGCGGCGGGCCTGAACACCGGCCAGCTCGTGGCGCTGGCCGCGGCGGTGGGGTTTGCGGGTTCGGTGACGTTGACGAAGTCGCTCACGCGAACTGAAAGTGCCACGGCCATCAGTTTTTGGATGCTCTTGTGGCAAGGCGTGCTGGGCATCGTGCCGGCGCTGCTGGTGTGGCAATGGCCCACCAGTGCCGGCACTTGGGGCTGGGTGCTGGTGGTGGCGTTTTGCGGCACCTATTCGCACTACTGCATGGCGCGCGCCATGCAGCACGCCGATGCCACCACCGTGGTGCCGATGGACTTTCTGCGCGTGCCGCTCACCGCCCTGGCCGGCTGGCTGATCTATGCCGAGCGGCTGGACTGGTTTACTGTGGCCGGCGCGGCGCTCATCTTGCTGGGTAACCTGGCGAACTTGCGGCGCCGGGCGTAAGAGCCTGAGAGTCTTTCGCTCATGCCCGCTCATCACACCAGAAGGCGCCCGCTCGTCGTTGCAAATGCTCGCCATAGCCCCGCTATGGCTGCGCTTTGCGCCTAGATCGGACACCTTCTGGCGCGCTGCTCGGGCACGCCCGAAAAACTCTCAGGCTCTGAGCCGGCGCGCCAAGGCGCGCAGTGGCCACAGCAGCAACGCCACCATGGCCACGCCGGCCAGCGCGTGCAGTGGGTCTACCGGCGCCAGCTTCAACAGCCCGGCCGCCGCCGGCCAGCCCAGCATCACCGCCAAGGCCAGCAGCGTGGCCACGGTGGCCACCCACCAGGCCGGGTTGCTCAAGCTGGCCAGGCTGGCCAGCGGGGCATGTGGCCGCAGCAGCGCGGCGATGAGTGCCAGGTCGCCCAGCACCAGCAGGCCGAAGCCCAGGCTGCGAATCTGGCTTTCCGATGCATTTTGAGCCTGCGCCCAAAACAGGGCAATAACGATACAGGTGAGCAGCAGGCCGCCCAGGGCCAGGCCGCCCCAGAGCAGCCGCGCATCGAACAGCGCAGCCTGGCGGCCACGCGGGGCCAAGCTCATGGCGTGCGCGTCTTCGGCCTCCATTTCAAACACCACTGAACAGGCCGGGTCGATCAGCAGTTCAAGCAAGGCGATGTGTGCCGGCAGCAAGATGAGTGGCCAGCCCAGCACCACCGGCAGCAGCGCCAGCCCGGCCAGCGGCACGTGCACCGCCACCACAAAGGCCATGGCGCGCTTGAGGTTGCGCGCAATGCGCCGGCCCGCGCGCAGGGCCCGCACGATGGCGCTGAAATCATCGTCGGCGATGACGATGGCGCTGGCCTCGCGCGCCACGTCGGTGCCGCGCTGGCCCATGGCGATGCCGATGTCGGCCGCGGCCAGCGCCGGCGCGTCGTTCACGCCGTCGCCCGTCATCGCCACCACATCGCCCTGCGCCTGCATGGCGCGAACGATGCGCAGCTTGTGCGCCGGCACGGCGCGGGCCACCACGTCGCACGCAAGCAGGTGTTTGGGCAGGTCGGCGTCGCTGAGCTGGTCAATTTGCGCGCCGCTGAGCAGCCGGGGCGCCGCGCCAAAGCCGGCCTGGCGCGCGATGGCCAGCGCCGTGGCCGGGTGGTCGCCGGTGATCATCATCACGCGCACGCCGGCGCGCCGGCACTCAGTCAGCGCCGCCGGCACGCCTTCGCGCAGCGGGTCGGCCAGGCCGAGCAGGCCGGTGAATTGAAAGTCGTGCGCGGCCTGGCCGGCGCTCACATCGTCGCCCGCTGGCAACGGCGCGCCGCCATGCAGCGTGCGCGCCTGCGCCACGCCCAGCACGCGCAGGCCTTGCGCGGCCAGGGCTTCCACCTGTGCTTGCAGCGCAGCGAGCGCGGTAGCGTCGAGCCGGCAAAGCTGGGCGATGGCTTCGGGCGCGCCCTTGGCGGCGGCCCGGCGTTGCTGGCCGTCGCTCGCTTGCCACACGCGCGTCACCGCCAGCAGCGTGCTTGATAGCGCGTATTCGCGCAGCGGCGCCCAGCCGGCCAGCGGGTCATCGCCCACGGCTTGCAGGTCGACGATGGCGCGCTCCATCGGGTCGAACGGCTGGCGTGGCGAGGCCGCCTGCGCGCAACGGATCAGATCACTTTCACTCACCCCCGGCGCCGGCTGCAGGGCCAGCACGCGCATGCGGTTGAGCGTGAGCGTGCCGGTCTTGTCCACGCACAGCAGGCTGGCCGCGCCCAGGGTTTCCAGGCTGGCCATGCGGCGCGTGAGCACGCGCTGGCGCGCCAGGCGCAGCGAGCCCAGCGCCAGGAAGACGGTGATGACGACCGGCACTTCCTCCGGCAGCAAGCCCATGGCCAGGGCGATGCCGGCCAGCAGGGCGGCCAGCCAGTCGCCGCGCGCCAGGCCCATCCACACCACCACCACGGTGCACACCGCCGCGGCCAGCAAGCCCATGCGCAAGACCAGGCGCTTGCTTTCCTGCTGCAAGGGCGTGGGCGGCTGCGGCGTGGCGGCCAGGCTGGCGCCGATGCGGCCGAGCTCGCAGCGCGCGCCGGTGGCCGTGACCTGCGCCATGCCGCGCCCGCGCGTGACCAGCGTGCCGGCGAAAACCTGGCCGGCCTGGCCCGCTGCCCCAGCGTGCTTGTCCACGGGCACCGACTCACCGCTGAGCAGCGACTCATCCGCCTGCACATCGGTGCCTTGCAGCAGCGTGGCATCGGCCGCCACGCGCTCGCCTTCGGCCAGCACCAGCACATCGCCCAGCACCAGCTCGCGTGCCGGCACGCGGACCCGTGCACCGCCGCGCAGCACGCTGGCCAGCGGCGCGGCCAGCTCGCGCAGCGCGCTCACGGCGCTTTCAGTGCGTTGCTCTTGCACCAGGGTGATGAGCACCACCACGGCCACCGCGGCCAGCAACAGGGCGGCGTCACCGCGCTCGCCCAGCAGCAGGTAGACGCCGCCGCAAGCCAGCAGCAAGAGCAGCATCGGCTCTTCAAACACCTCGATCAACAGGCGCCAGGTGCGCCGTGGCGGCGGGCCGGGCAGCTCGTTGGGGCCGTCGCGTGCCAGGGCTTGCGCGGCCTGTTCGGGGGTCAGCCCGCGCAGGTCTGTGGCGGCGGGCTCAAGCATGCGGCATGGTAGTGTGGTGTTGCACGCTGAGCGTGACATAAAACCGCGTCTTTGCGCCTATGGCGTCGTTGCAAATCCGCGCGATGCCACCAGGCATCGCTGTGGTTTGCGCCTAGCCACAGACGCAAATCCATCGGTTTTCTTAAGTCGCGCCCAGCATGCAACACCACACTAGGCGCTACTGAAACGCCACCTCGGCAAAGCTGCGCAGCTTGCGGCTGTGCAACTGGTCGAGACGCTGCTGGCGCAGCAATTCGATGGCCCGCATGCCGATGCGCAAATGCTGGTCCACCCGCTCGCGGTAGAACTGGTTGGCCATGCCGGGCAATTTGATTTCGCCGTGCAGGGGCTTGTCGCTCACGCACAGCAAGGTGCCGTAGGGCACGCGGAAGCGAAAGCCGTTGGCGGCGATGGTGGCGCTTTCCATGTCGAGCGCCACGGCGCGGCTCTGGCTGAAGCGGCGCTCGGGCGTGCGCTGCGGCAGCAGCTCCCAGTTGCGGTTGTCGGTGCTGGCCACGGTCCCGGTGCGCATGATGCGTTTCAGCTCATAACCTTTGAGTTGAGTCACATCGGCAACCGCCGCTTCCAGCGCGCGCTGCACCTCGGCCAGCGGCGGAATCGGCACCCATAAGGGCAGATCTTCGTCGAGCACATGGTCTTCGCGCACATAGCCATGGGCCAGCACATAGTCGCCCAGTTGCTGCGTGTTGCGCAGGCCGGCGCAGTGGCCGAGCATGAGCCAGCAGTGCGGGCGCAGCACGGCGATGTGGTCGGTGATGGTTTTGGCGTTGGCCGGCCCGACGCCAATGTTGACCATGGTGATGCCGCCTGAATCAGGCAACACCAGGTGGTAGGCCGGCATCTGCGGCAGGCGCGGCGGGGCGAAGCCGAGTTCATCGCCCGGCAACGCCGCTGTGCCGGCGCGGCGCGTGACCACGTTGCCCGGCTCGACGAAAGCGCTGTACGGCGACGCCGCATCGCGCATCAATTCGTGGCCGAGCTTGACGAACTGGTCGATGTAGAACTGGTAGTTGGTGAAGAGCACGAAGTTCTGGAAATACTCGGGCGTGCTGCCGCCGTAGTGGCGCAGGCGATGCAGTGAATAGTCCACCCGCGGCGCGGTGAACAGGGCCAGCGGCTGCGGCTCGCCGGCGCGTGGCTCATACGTACCGTTAGCGATGCCGTCGTCCATCGAAGCCAGGTCGGGCAGGTCGAACAGGTCGCGCATCAGCAGCCGGCGCTCGGCGCTCATCGAGCCTTCAATGTGGTCATGTTGCGCGAATGAAAAATGCACCGGCATCGGCTGCGTGCTGGTGCCCACCTCCAGCGCCACACCATGGTTTTGTTGCAGCAAGGTGAACTGCTGCAAGTAGTAGCTGGCAAACAGATCGGGCCGCGTGAGCGTGGTTTCATAGGTGCCCGGGCCGGAGACAAAACCATAGGCCAGGCGCGAATCGGCGCGCGCCACGGTGGCCGTGCGCACGCGCACGAAGGGGTAGCAGGCGCGCACGCGCTGGGCCGGCGTGTCGCCGGCCACGAAGTGGTGCAACTGATCGCGCAGGTGCGCCACGCTGGCGGCGTAGATGGCCTGCACCTGGGCCAAGGCAGCCGCCGGGTCGTCGAATCGTTGCGGGGCGATGTAGGCGGGTGGGGTGGGCTGGCTCATGGTGATCAACTAAGGGCTCAAGCAAGCCAGAGCCCTAACCGGGGTTTGCATTGTGGTGCTTGCGCCGCGCGCGGCGGCCCGCCATGATGCGGCGCACTTGAAAGCGCCCCCAAACCTGTCGCTTCGCGCCAGGCCCCCCGAGGGGCATGAGTAAAGTAGCCAAGCGACATTTACTCATGAGGGGAACCATGGCCTATCTCAACGATTGCGGCGGTAAATTCAAGCAAGCCCTGAAAGACGACGCCGGCAAGACCGTGGCCACGCTGCTGTGGGGCGACCCGCTGGTGGTGGTGCAACGCGAGGCAGAGCGTGTGCAAGTGCGCGCCCGCCGCCAACTGGGCTGGGTGAGCGCGGCCTGCGTGGGCGAGGTGGGCTTGCTCGAGCTGTACATCATCGACGTGGGCCAGGGCGATGGCGTGTTGATGCGCACCCCGCACGACGATGCCTGGCACCTCATCGACGCCGGCATTCGTGCCGCCGAGCAGATGACGAAAAAAGGCGCGGCCAACTTCGTGCGCTGGAAGTTCATCGACGAATTGAAACTGCCCGCGGTGCAACTGGCCAACATGGTGCTGACCCACCCCGATGCCGATCACTTCGGCGGCATGGTCGATGTGCTCAGCGGCGCCTTGCCTGATGGCCGCACCTTTGCGGTGGACGTGCAGCACTTCTGGCACCCCGGCATGGCGCGCTTCAAGGATGGCGACAAGCTCGGCGCGCAGCGCGCCGACACCAGCACCACGCCGCAGCCCAACCCGACCTATGGCGTCAAGCCCGCGGGCAAATTCATCACCGAATTGCTCGACGGCAAGACGCATTTCAAAGCCCCCAAGCGCGCCTTCAGCACCGACTACGCCGCCCTGGCAAAGCTGGTGGGCACGGTGCCGAAGAAGGTGAGCCGGCTGGAACACAACGACACCTGGCTACCCGGCTATGAGCCCGCGCCGGGCAAGGCTTCGATTCGCGTGCTCGGGCCGGTGGTGGAAAAGCTGGCCGGCGGCGGCAAGGGGCTGCGTGTGTTCGACAGCGAAAGCGTCACGCGCAATGGCCACTCGGTGATCCTGCGGGTGGACTATGGCGCGGCGCGCGTGCTGCTCACTGGCGACTCGAACACCGCGTCGCAACGGCTGCTGTTGAGCTGCCAGGCGCCGGCCGAGTTTGCCGCCGATGTGGCCAAGGGCTGCCACCACGGCAGCGACGACATCGACCTCGATTTCGTTCGCGCCATGGCGGCGCGCGCCAGCGTCATTTCAAGCGGCGACAACGAAGACTATGCCCACCCGCGCCCGCGCGTGCTGGGCGCCTGCGGGCGCTACGGGCGCGACAGCGTGGGCAGTGACGGCAAGGTGCTGCCGCCTTTGCTGTACAGCACCGAGCTGGCGCGCTCGGTGGCGCTGGCCTATGCGCAGCGCGTGCGCAAGGTGGCCGAGCCGGCCGTGTTGCTCAAGCCCGAAGAGCTTGAAGCCGCCTTCACCGGCACGCCCACGCAAGGCTTGTACAAGCGCCTGAGCAGGCTGCCCATGGCCACCGACCTGGTCTACGGCCTGATCAATGTGCGCACTGATGGCGAGCGCATCTTGCTGGGCTACATGAAGGAAGGCGGCAGCGACTTCGACGTCAAGGTGTTCCAGGCCGGTGTGACTGCGCAAGGGCCTGCGCGCTCGCCACCGCCCTGAGCTCCGGCGGCGAGCGCGACCCTTCGTTTACCTTCAAGCTGCGCCTTGCGGCACGGGCCCTTCGGGTGCTCAGTGCGCGCCGTTGTATGCAAGCTGGCCGCGGATGGCGCCGCTGGGGTACACGCTGTTGTGGATGTTGACGTAGAAGTTCTTCGGGTTGTTCAAGATACGCCGCACGATGCCGGGCTCGCCGGTGGGGAACTTGCCGGCCTCGCCTTCGGTCAGGCAATCGGCGGCTTGCCCGTCTTGCGGCCAGGCCAGGTTGGCCACCACCGGCCCGTTGCTGCCGCGTGCGCCTTCATGGATGTGCGCGGCGCGCCCGCCGCCCGGGGCCAGGTTCAACTCGGCCATCTTCCTGATATCCACCAACAAATAGCACAGCGTGATCGGGTCGCCGTCGATGCCGAACACGTAGGCCCGGCCGCGGGCCGCCGCGTCGCCCACCATGGCCATGTTGGTGGCATTCGTTGCGACCTGGTCGCGCCCGTCGAGCTCGGCTTCGAGCACGATGTTGACGTGCCCGGCGCTGGCCTGCGGCGCCCATGCGGCCAAGGCCAGCAGGCCGGCGGCAGCCATTGATGCGTGTGTGCGTCTGTTCTTCATGATCTCTTCCTCTTGACAAGTGATGACAGGTGAATGGATACCGGCAGCGGCGCTTGCGTGCCGCCCAGCCGGGTGACGCCTCGCCGCTATGAGCAGCGCGACACCGTAGATACGCCGGCGCGCGCCGTTCGGATGCAAAGCAACGGTGCGCGCGGTCGGCGCCGCCAGCCTCGGAGCAGGGTCGCTCCCAAAGTGGCCGGTTGGCGCCGTGCAGCAAAATGCGGCAAACCTCGACTGACAAAGTAGGCCGCCCGGCGAGTCGCTCGGTTGTGCGGCTGTAAACAAGAAGGGACAGGGCCACCGTGGCCATCGCCAACCTGTTCATCTCAGCCGTCAGTGCCGAATTCGCGCCCTACCGCGATGCGCTGCGGCGCGACCTCACGCAGCCTGAAGTGAGCGTGGCGGTACAGGAAGACTTCATCGCCAGCGGCAGCGTGACGCTGGACAAGCTCGATGTCTACCTGCGCGCCTGCCACGGCGTGGTGCACCTGGTGGGCGACATGACTGGGGCCATGGCGGGCGAGCCATCGGTGGCGTTGATCCGCCAGCGTTACCCCGAGCTGGCCCAGCGCCTGCCCATGCTGGCGCCCTTTCTTGCGCCGAGCGGGCCCGGCCTGCCCTACACGCAGTGGGAAGCCTGGCTGGCGCTGGCCCATGGCAAGCGGCTCATCGTGTGTGCGCCCGAGGCCGCCGCGCCGCGCCATGAGCGCTACGCAACCGACGATGCGCAGCGCCGCTTGCAGCAAGAGCATGTGGCACGGCTGCGCCAGGCCGGCCGGCATGTTGAGTTCCGCTTTGCCGATGCCAGCCGCCTGGCCGTGCAGGTGTTGCGCACACCCATCGGCGAACTGGTGCGCCAGGCCCAAGGCGCGCCCCGCAACTTGCCCAGGGCACCCAACCGTTTCTTCACCGGGCGCGAGGCCTTGTTGCGCGAACTGGCGCAGGCCTTCGGCAGCCTGCCGCGCGCCGCGCACGAGCCCACGCGCTGGTGCGTGCTCAGCGGCCTGGGCGGTGCGGGCAAGTCCAGCCTGGCGCTGGAGCATGCCTGGGCGCAGGGGCCGGCGCACAGCGCCTTGCTGTGGGTGGAAGCATCTGATGGCGCAGCGCTGAACCGCACGCTGGCCGCGCTGTGCGGGCCCAGGGTGTTGAACCTGGCCGAGCACGAGGCAACAGATCAGGGCGTGCAGGTGGCAGCCGTGCGGCGCTGGCTGGCCACGCACCCGGGCTGGCTGCTGATTGCAGACAATGTGGACAGCGAAGCCGCGGCGCAAGCGCTGGAAGATGCCGGCGAAGGCCTGGCCGGTCTGGCCGGTGGGCATGTACTGGTGACCAGCCGCCTCTCGCCCGAAGCCTGGGGCGCGCACCTGCCTGTGCTGCCCGTGCGCGAACTGAGTGACGACGACGCGGCCGCATTCCTGCTCGCACGCACCCAGGGCCAGCGCCGCGCACGCAGCGACGATGCTGAACGCGCCCGCGCCATTGCAACCGAGCTGGGCGGCCTACCCCTGGCCATGGAGCAAGCGGGTGCCTATGTGGCGCGAAAGAAGCTAACGTTTGAGGCGTACCAACAGGCTTGGGCCGAGCAACGCGAGCAGGTGCTGGCCTGGTACGAGCCGCGCGTGATGGCCTACCCGCGCAGCCTGGCCACCACTTGGCAAACGTCGGTGGCGCAGCTTTCGCCCGCGGCGCTGCGGCTGTTGCAGCGGCTGGCGTGTTTGGCGCCGGAGCCGGTGCCGGAGACTTTGCTGGATGTGCGAGTGGGGGACGAAGATGCTGTGGCCGATGGGCCCGAGGCCTTGATCGAGCTGGCCGCGTTGTCACTGGTGCGCCGCGATGAGCATTTGCCGCAGTTCACGATGCACCGGCTGATGCAGGAGGTGACGCGACTGGGAATGGATCCAACTGTCGCCAAAGAGGCGTCAGGTGATGCATTGGCCTGGGTGAACGCAGGGTTTGTGGGCGTCACCCAAGATGTGCGCGATTGGCCGCACCTCGAGCCTCTGCTGGCCCACGCGCTGGCCGTGGCCAAGGCGGCAGATGGAACGGCAGTCGCAGGAACCGTCTCGCGCTTGTTGAACCAGGCGGCACTCTTGCTGAACGCCAAGGCCCGCTTTGCCGAGGCCGAGCCGCTGATGCGCCGCGCCTTGGGCATTGACGAGGCGAGCTACGGGTCCGAGCACCCGAGTGTGGCCATCCGCCTGAACAACCTGGCGCTACTGCTGCAAGCCACCAACCGCCTGCAGGAGGCCGAGCCGCTGATGCGCCGCGCCTTGAGAATTTTTGAGACGAGCTACGGGCCCGAGCACCAGGAAGTGGCCATCGATCTAAACAACCTGGCGACACTGCTACACGCCACGAACCGCTTGCAGGAGGCCGAGCCGCTGATGCGCCGTGCCTTGGGCATCGACGAGGCGAGCTACGGGCCCGAGCACCCGAATGTGGCTCGAGACCTGAACAACCTGGCGCAACTGCTGCAAGCCACCAACCGCCTGCAAGAGGCCGAGCCGCTGATGCGCCGCGCCTTGGGCATTGACGAGGCGAGCTACGGATCCGAGCACCCGAGTGTGGCCAGAGACCTGAACAACCTGGCGCTAATGCTTGAAGCCACGAAACGCCTGCAAGAGGCCGAGCCGCTGATGCGGCGCGCCTGCATGGTGATGACGCAGGCGCTGGGCCCTGAACACCCTGACGCTGAAACGGTGAAGAGAAATTACCTGAGCTTGCTCAAAGCCCTGAGCCGTACCGTGGCCCAAGAACTCGAATCGCTAGACGCCGCCGTCGCCCAAGCCACGCCGCCCGCGAGGGGTTAACCCCATCCGCCGCCCGTCGCGCCACGCCGGCAAAATCCCCCATTCGAGAATCCCCTCTCAGGAGTACACATGAAGCAAACCCTTCGCATCGCCTTGGCCACTATTGCGGCCTTGTCATTCGCTGCCACCGCCCACGCCCAACAGTTCTTCCGCATTGGCACCGGCGGCACGGCCGGCACCTACTACCCGGTGGGCGGCATGATCGCCAATGCGGTTTCGGTGCCCGGCAAGATCGTCGCCACCGCGCAGGCCAGCAACGGCTCGGTGGCCAATGTGAGCGGCATTGCCGGGGGCTCGCTTGAATCTGGCCTGAGCCAGGCCGATGTGGCGAGCTGGGCCTTCAAGGGCACCGGCGTGTATGAAGGCAAGCCCAATGTGCCGGGCCTGCGCCTGATCGCCAACCTCTACCCCGAAAGCGTGCACGTGGTGGTGCGCAAGGGCTCGGGCATCAAGAGCGTGGCTGATCTGAAAGGTAAACGCGTGGCGTTGGATGAGCCCGGCTCGGGCACGCTGGTGAATGCGCGCGCCATCCTGGCCGCCTATGGCCTGAAAGACAGTGACTTGAAGCCCGAATACATCAAGCCCAACCACGCCGGCGACAAGATGAAAGACGGCGCGCTCGATGCCTTCTTCTTCACCGGTGGCGCACCGGCTGGAGCGATCGCCGAGCTGGCGACGGCGGGCGGTGGCATCGAGCTCTTGTCCATCGATGGC
The DNA here is from genome assembly GCA_043756905.1 of Burkholderiales bacterium. Lineage (GTDB taxonomy): Bacteria > Pseudomonadota > Gammaproteobacteria > Burkholderiales > Burkholderiaceae_C > Rubrivivax. Next base: position 22,036 of record JAYUQE010000468.1, read on the forward strand.
AAGGAGGCCGATGCCTTGCGCGCCGCCAGCCCCTTCTTCGCCCCCGATGTGATTGCCGCCGAAACCTACAAGGGCGTGGCCGCCGTGAAGACCCTGGCCGTGGGCGCGCAGTGGGTGACCAGCGACAAGGCCGACACCGCCACGGTGTATGAAATCACCAAGGCCTTGTTCAGCGATGCCACGCAAAAAACCCTGGCCGCCGGCCATGCCAAGGGCAAGTTCATCACCAAGGAAAACGCGGTTCATGGCGCGGGCATTCCGTTCCACCCGGGGGCCGAGAAGTTTTACAAGGAAGCGGGCCTGCTGAAGTAGGGCTTTAACCGCCGTACTGATGTGACACGGGCGGCCGCGCAAGGGCCGCCCGATTTTCTTGGGGCCTCACTTTCAACATCACGACGAAGAACAACGAGCCATGGCCACCACCCTGCCCGACGACAAAGCCCTGCAAGAGCTGGAGCGCAAGTTCGACCCCGAGATGCGCTTTCGCCCGCTGGCCAGTTCGGCAGCATTCATCGTCGGTGCGCTGCTGTTGGCGCTGTCGGTGTTTCACTACTACACGGCGGGTTTCGGCCT
>JAYUQE010000469.1:0-2914 GCA_043756905.1 Burkholderiales bacterium
CAGGTGGCCTACCTCACCGTGTTCATCGGCTTCATGGGCATGGTGCTGGCCATCGGCCCGATCGTCGGCCAGCACTTCGGCGCGCGCCGGCTGGTGCAGGCCGGCCGCCAGTTGCACCAAACCGTGTGGCTGACGCTGGCGCTGTCATTCGTGGGCAGCGCCCTGCTGCTGGCACCGGGCGCCTTCCTGGGCCTGTTCCAGATTCCGCTGGACGTTCAAGGCAAGGTTCGAACCTACTTGCTGATGCTGGCCTTTTCGTTGCCCGCCTCGCTGCTGTTCACCACTTTTCGCGGCTTCAACAATGCCATCTCCAGGCCCAAGGCGGTGATGGCCCTGCAGGTGTGTGGGCTGGCACTGAAGGTGCCGCTGTCGGCGCTGCTGATCTTCGGCGCACCCGCGGCACACGTGCCCAGCCTGGGTGTGGCCGGCGCCGGGCTGGCCACATGCCTGTGCATGTGGGCGCAGGCCCTGGCCGCGGCCTGGTTGTTGCGCCGCGACCCTTACTACCAACCGTTCGAACTGTGGGGCCGCGGCCTGCACCGGCCCGACCGTGCGGCGTTGCTCAACCAGCTCAGGCTGGGCGTTCCGATGGGCTTGTCGATCCTGATCGAGGTCACCGGCTTTGCCTTCATGGCGCTGTTCATTGCCCGCCTGGGCACCACGGCGCTGGCCGGGCATCAGATTGCGGTGAACCTGGTGTCGATGATGTTCATGCTGCCGCTGGCCGTGGGCAGCGCCACCGGCACGCTGGCCGCACAGCGCATCGGCGCGCAAGACGCGCCCGATGCGCGGCGCGTGGCCTGGCATGGCGTGCAGTTGGCCGCCGCGCTGGCCGCACTGCTGGGGCTGGCCGTGTACCTGGGCCGCGAGCAGGTGGTGCGCTGGTACACGCCCGACGCTGCGGTGGCCGCAGCCTGCTTGCCGCTGCTGGCATGGTTGCCGCTGTTCCACTTGGTTGATGCGGCGCAGACGGTGGCCACCTTCGTGCTGCGTGCCTACCGCGTGGCCACCTTGCCGATGTTTGTGTTTGCCGGCTCGTTGTGGGGCGTGGGCCTGGGCGGCGGCTATGTGCTGGCGTTTGATGTGTGGGGCCTGACCCCGCCCGCCCTGCACGGCGCGCCCGGCTACTGGGTGGCCTCCACCATCGGCCTGTTGCTGGCCGCCGCGGTGTTGATGGCGGTGCTGGCGGCGGTGTTGCGGGGCCAATCAGCCAACTACATCAAGCCGGCAGCGTGACCACGAAGCAACTGCCGCCGCCATCGCGCGGCGCGCAGCGCACCTGGCCGCCGTGCTGCTGCGCAATCTGGCGCACCAGGGCCAGGCCCAGACCGACGCCGCCTTCGCGCTCGGCATGGCCGGGTTGGCGGAAGAAGGGCTCGAAGATGCGCTCGCGCAGCTCGGGCGCCACGCCGCCACCACGGTCGCACACGCTGATCACGGCCTCATTGCCTTGATTGCCCTGATCGCCCCGCCTGCTGGCCACCTCGATGCTGAATTCACCGCCACCATAGCGTTGCGCGTTTTCGAGCAGGTTGCGCACCAGGCGGCGCAGCAGCCGCTCATCACCCAGCACGGTGACGGTGGCGCCCTGCGCCTGCGCTTCGAAGCGCGCCGCTTCTTCGGCCGCCAGGGCCAGCAGCTCGACGCTTTCCTTGCGCTCCACGCGGCCCACGGCGTCGAGCCGGCTGAGCATCAACACCTCTTCGACCAGGGCGTCGAGTTCGGCGATGTTGGTGTGAATTTCTTGATGCAGCCGGGCATGCTGCGCCGCGGGGGCTTCGTCCAGCAGCGACACCGCCATCTTCAGCCGCGCCAGCGGTGAGCGCAGCTCATGGCTGCTGTTGGCCAGCAGCGTCTTGTGCGTAGCCAATAACGCCTCGATGCGTGCGGCGGCGCGGTTGAAGCTCACCGCCAGCGCCGCCACTTCATCATTGCCCTGCTCATCCACCCGGCGCTGCAGTTGGCCGTCGCCCAGCGCTTCAACGCCCTGCTTCAAGGCTTCAAGCCGGCGCGTCAGGCGGCGCACCACCGGCCAGGCGCCGGCGGCCACTGCCAGGAACAGCACCACCAGCAGCAGCACCAGGCCGCGGCCTTCGGGCCACATGGCGCGCAGCAGCGGGCCGCGCCACCAGTCCATGCCGGGCCGGCCATCCGGGCCGTCCAGGGCTGGGGGCTCACGTCGCCCACCAGGGCCGCCGGGGCCGCCAGAGCCGTCAAGCCGCGGGCGCGGGCCTGGCCGCATCAACCACAGCGTGCGGCCATCATCGAGGCGGATGGCACTGATGCGCCGGTTCATGCCCTCGGCCTCGCGCCGGGTGAAGGACTCTGACACACCGATGCGCTGCCCGTTAACGTCGTCAAGCGCCATGGGCAGGCGCAGGCGCAAAGACCACTCCTGCAGCGCGCGCGCCTGGTCTTCATTGGCCGCTTCACCGCCTGGCAAAGAGCGCTGCAGCAACTCGCCCCATGCCGCAGCGCGCTCTTGCGCGCCGTTGCTGCTGCGCTCGCGTTCCTGCTCAACATGCTGTTGCCACAGCAGCCCCGACACCAGCGCAAACAGCGCCAGCGCGGCCACCACAGTGAGGTAGATGCGCAGGTACAGCGAACGCACGCCGCAGCCTGGTTCAGCTCAAGGCTTGGCTGCTGGGGGCAGCGCCACCTTCAGCGCCATCTTGCTTCTTGGCGAACAGGTAACCCGCGCCGCGCACGGTGAGCACGCGCTGCGGTGACTTCGGGTCGTCTTCGATCACGGCGCGGATGCGCGAAATGTGCACGTCGATGCTGCGGTCAAACGCATCCAGCGGGTGGCCTTTGAGCGAATCCATGATCTGGTCGCGGCTGAGCACGCGCCCCGGGCTGCGTGCCAGCACCACCAGCAAATCAAACTGATGGCTGGTCAGCTCGCAGGGCTGGC
>JAYUQE010000470.1:0-2914 GCA_043756905.1 Burkholderiales bacterium
TGCCGCTGCACGCCTCGCTGGGCAAGGAGCTGTGCGTGCTGTGCTGGGCCGTGGAAGAAGCGCCGCCGGCCGACATTCCCAACGCCTTGCGCAACTGGGAGGCGCTGGCGCCAGAAGAGCGCTGGTGGCTGTACACGATGACCGTGGCCACCACCGGCCAGGCACTGCACAAGGGCATTGGCTGGCGCAAGGCGCTGCGTGCGGCACTGGCCGACAACCCCTTCATCAAGGGCGAGGGCCTGTCGCCCCGTGCCCGGCGCGAACTGCTGGGGCATTCTCAATTGTCGCTTGCGCTATGAGCGCCCCAAGGCCGGCCGGGGCCGGCCGTCCCCCGAGGGGATCAAGGAAAGTTGCAAAGCCACATTTCCTTGAGAGCGCCCCAAGGCCGGCCGGGGCCAGCCGTCCCCCGAGCAAGGGGATCAAGGAAAGTTGCAAAGCCACATTTCCTTGAGAGGCGCTGCCGCATAATATGACCTCATGTAGTCACACAAGGAGCGGCCGTGGACATCGTGCAGATTCGTGAAGCCAAGGCGGGTTTTTCGGCCCTCGTGACCGCTGCCGAAAACGGGCGGCCGACGCTGGTCAGCCGCCATGGCCGGCCCTGCGCGATGATCGTTCCGGTGGCCGACGGCGCTCGCCTTTACCCCCTGGAAATGCCCAACCTTGCCAACTACCTGTTGGCGCTGCCCGAGCCGCTGGAGACCGAGCGCGACACCACGCCACTGCGGGGTATCGACTTTGCATAAGGGCTATCTGCTGGACACCAGTGTGGTGTCCGCGCTGGCCCCCGGGCGTGAAGCCTTTGTGCCCGCCGCGTTGGGCGCATGGCTGCAAACGCACCACGAGGCGCTCTACCTTCCGTCGATTGCCATTGCCGAAATGGCCCAAGGTATCGGCAAACTGCGCCGCGCCGGCGGCCTGGAGCGGGCCGACCGCCTTGACGCCTGGCTCGACGGTTTGTTGGCCGCCTATGGCCAGCGCATCCTGCCACTGGATGCACACGCGGCGCGGCTCGCCGGCCAGATCTCCGACACCGCCATGGCTCAAGGCTGCCACCCCGGTTTTGCTGATGTCGCCATCGCTGCGCTGGCCCAGCACAGCGGCCTGCTGCTGCTGACCTGCAACCTCAAGCACTTTCAGCCCCTGGGCGTGGCCTGCGCAGACCCGTTGGTCGCCTTGCCGGCCGGGTAGCGCGGTGTTGCCCACCCTGCCGCATGCCGCCGCTCACCCTCACCCCATGACCGCTTTCATCGAGACGCAGTTCCCAATCGCACGCCTGTCGGCCGAGTCGTACAAGGAACGCAAGGCCAACAACGGCCAAACGCTCACCCGCCTGGGCAAGTGGTGGGGCCGCAAGCCGCTGATCCTGGTGCGCGCCGCCATCCTGGGCATGCTGATGCCGGCCAGCGCCGACGCGAAGAAGGACCGCGAGGTCTTCCTGCAAATCCTGACCATGGACGACGACGGCGCGTGGCAGCGCTGCAAGCCGCCCGCGCAGCGCAAGCTGGGCCGCGCCGCCTTTGACGCGCTGACCTATGCCGAGCGCATTGCGCTGTGCGAGCGGCCTGAAAACGTGGCTCCAGCCGCCGTAGCCGCCTGGACCAAACCGTGCTGGTGCAGCGCCTGGCCGGCGCGGTGGCCTACGACCGCATCGCCGGCTACTTCCGCAGCAGCTTGTTCGAGGTGGCGGGAGAGGCGCTGGCCGGGGTAGCCGGGCCGGTGCGCATCGTCTGCAACTCCGACCTCGACCCGCAAGACGTGGTGACGGCTGCCGCCGCGCAGGCCGCGCTGCGGCGCCGTTGGTGCGCCGGCAAGCCCGAGCAGGCGCCCGCTGCTGCGCTGCCGCGCTACCAAGCGCTGTATGAGGCACTGACCAACAAGCGCATTCAAGTGCGCGTGCTGCCTGACGAGGCTTTTGGCCTCGTCCACGGCAAGGCGGGTGTGGTGCGGCGCGCCGATGGCACGGCCACGGCCTTCTTCGGCAGCGTGAACGAGAGCGCATCGGCCTGGCGGCTGAACTACGAGTTGCTTTGGTTACCCATGCCCCCAGCCTGTGCCGTGCGCCACGCCGCGGGCTTGAGCGAAGTCACGGCCGGGGCGGCGCGCCACGGGGCTCGGGTAGAGTCGCCGCCCCATGGACATCATGACTTTCCTGCTGAACTTCATCCTGCACATCGACAAGCACCTGATCGAGTTTGTCGCCCAGTACGGCAATTGGGTCTACGTGCTGCTGTTCGCCATCATCTTCACCGAGACCGGTGTCGTGGTCTTCCCCTTCCTGCCGGGCGATTCGCTTTTGTTCGTGGTGGGTGCGCTTTGTGGCTTGGGGCTGTTGAGCCTGCCGCTGGTGCTGGTGCTGCTGATCAGCGCGGCCATCCTCGGTAACCAGACCAACTACAGCGTGGGCCGGCACTTCGGCCCGCGCGTGTTCCAGTGGGAACACTCGCGCTGGTTCAACAAACGGGCCTTTAAACAGGCGCACGATTTCTATGAACGCTACGGCGGGGTGACGCTGGTTGCCGCGCGCTTCATGCCCTTCGTTCGCACCTTCGCGCCCTTCGTGGCCGGCGTGGCGCAAATGACGCGGCGCAAGTTCCTGTTCTACGACGTGGTTGGCGCGCTGCTTTGGGTGGGCGGCATCACCATCGCCGGCTACCTGTTCGGCAACCTGCCGTGGGTGAAGGCGCACATGAGCGGCATCATCTGGGCCATGGTGCTGGTGCCCGGGGCGTTGGCGCTGTTGGGGGCGTGGCGGGCGCGCGCTGTTGCAGCGGCTGCGGCGGCTGAAGCAGCCACGTGATGCACACCCAGGTGGCCATCATCGGCGGCGGCCCGGCCGGGCTGATGCTGGCCATCGAACTGGGTTGCCGCGGCGTGGCGTGCACCGTGCTGGAAGAAGACGCCCACTGCCCGG
>JAYUQE010000471.1:0-2909 GCA_043756905.1 Burkholderiales bacterium
GTGGCCAATGCCCAGTCGTTGAGCGCGGCAACGCGCCGCATGTCCTGCGCGGTCCAGGCCGCGATCGCCTGCGCCAGCAGCGGCAACTCGCTGCGGCCGATCGAAAGGTGCAGTTGATCGACCAGCCAGGCCTGCGCGCTGGCTTCGTCGTGCACGGCCCCAGACTCGATGGCCGCTTCCAGGCCCTCGGAGTAGCTGAACCCGCCCACCGGCAGTGCCGGCGAGGCCAGCCACAGCAGCTGCAACAGCGCGGCGGGGGCGGGGCTCATCGCGGGTCGTTGCCGGCGGGGCCGTGGTTGTGGTGGCGCGCGGCGTCATGGTCGTGCCCGCAGCCGGGCCCATGGACGTGCGGCTGCGCCGGGCCCGCGGCGTGGCCGGCGTCGGCCGTGCCCGCATGCGCGTAGGCCCCGGCCTCGGGCTCGAACGGCGCCTGTATTTCGGCTACCGTGAGGTGCATCGCGCGCAGCATCTCGGCCAGCACCGGGTCGGGCTCGAGTTGCAGGCACGCGGCCTGTACTTCGAGCGCCACATGCCGGTTGCCCAGGTGGTAGGCCGCGCGTGGCAGGTCGAGTGCCGTGCCGTGCGCGGCGCAGGCCGTGACGCGCAGCACCGGCTGCGGCGCGGCGATCACGCGCACCAGCGAGCCGTCTTGCGCCACCAGCACATCGCCGCCGCGCAGCACCTGGCCGCGCGGCAGAAACACACCGAGCCGGCGGCCGCTGCTGTCGCTGGCATCGAAGCGGCTCTTGCTGCGCGTGTCCCAGTTGAGTTCGACCGTGGCCGCGCGCCGCACGAGGGCCGGTGCCAGGCCGCGGCCCTGGGGCAGGCGTTTGTTGACGTGCAGCATGGCTGGGCTTGCGTCGATCGATGGATTGAGTTTAGTATAACAAGCGTTATAACAAGGAGCATTCCATGTCGGCCCTCAAATTGACCCAGATCGGCAACTCCGTCGGCGTGATCCTGCCCAAGGAAGTGCTGCAGCGCTTGAAGGTGGCCAAGGGCGACACCCTGTACCTGACCAATGCGGCGAATGGGGTGATGTTGACGCCTTACGACCCGGCACTCGACGAACAGGTGGAGGCCGGTCGGGAGTTCATGCGCGACTACCGCGACACGTTTCATCAGTTGGCCAAATGAACGGCCCGTGGCGTTGGATCGATCGCCGCGCTCTCGAATTGCTGCACGATGAAAGCTTGGCCACTCACGGCGGAGCGAGCGGTTTGCGCGATGAAGGATTGCTCGAATCCGCGCTGGCCCGGCCATTGAACCTGGCTGCCTACGGCAGCCCCGAGGTGTGGGAGCTGGCAGCCGCCTATGGCGTCGGCCTGGCGAAGAATCATGCCTTCGTCGATGGCAACGAGCGCGCCGCATTCCTTGCCGTCGGTATGTTCCTTGCGCTCAACGGCTACCGCCTGACGGCGCCGCAGGCCGACGCAACGCTGACGATGCTGGCCGTCGCCGTCGGCCAGATGGACGAAACCACGTTCGCCCGCTGGCTGCGCCAGCACTGCCGCGCCCGCTGAGCCTGGCTGCGGCCGCTGCGGCGGGCGTGAACGCGGGCATCATGTGCTCCAGATCCACCACCGCCGGCCCCATGGACTACGAAACCCTCAGCGTCACGCTCGACGGCCCGATCGCCAGCGTGCGCCTGAACCGGCCCGACAAGGCCAACGCGATGAACCTGGCGATGTGGCACGAGATTCGCCGTGCCTTCGAATGGATCGACGCCACGCCGCAGGCGCGCGTGGCCGTGCTCGAGGGCGCGGGCAGGCATTTCACCGCCGGCATCGACTTGCAGATGATGGCCGGCCTGCTGCCGCAAGTGCACGACGACTGCGATGGCCGCAGCCGCGAGAAGCTGCGCCGCGTGGTGCTGGACTTGCAGGACGCGCTGGCCAGCCTGGAGCGCTGCCGCAAGCCGGTGCTGGCCGCCATCCATGGCGCGTGCGTCGGCGGCGGCGTCGATCTGATCTGCTGCGCCGACATGCGCTACTGCGCCGCCGATGCGAGCTTCAGCATCAAGGAAGTCGACCTCGGCATGGTCGCCGACGTCGGCACGTTGCAGCGCCTGCCCAAGTTGATCGGCTCGCAAGGCATGGTGCGCGAACTGGCCTACACCGGGCGCACTGTCGCCGCCGCCGAGGCCCTGGCCATCGGCCTCGTGAACCGCGTCTTCGACACGCGCGAGGCGCTGCTTGCCGGTGTGCATGAGGTTGCCAGCGCCATCGCCGCCAAGTCACCGCTGGCGATTCGCGGCATCAAGGAAATGCTGAACTACAGCCGTGACCACTCGGTGGCCGATGGGCTCAACCAGGTGGCGACCTGGAACGCCGCGATGCTGATGAGCGAAGACCTGATGGTGGCGATGGCGGCCGGCGCGGCCAAGCAGACGCCGCAGTTCCGGGATTGAGGCGACCGGCGCTGAATCAGAAAAGGAAGTAGCGCTGCGCCATCGGCAGCACTGTTGCCGGCTCGCAGGTCAGCAGTTGGCCGTCGGCGCGCACCTCGTAGGTCTGGGCGTCGATCTGCATCACCGGCAGGTAGTCGTTGTGGACCATGTCGGTTTTCTTCACCGTGCGGCAGGCTTTCACGGCGGACAGGTGTTTGTGCAGGCCGTAACTCTCTGCCGCGCCCGAGGTGAGTGCGGCCTGGCTGACAAAGGTGAGTGAGGTGCGCGCCAGGGCACCGCCATAGCTGCCGAACATCGGCCGGTAGTGCACCGGCTGGGGCGTCGGGATGCTGGCGTTGGCGTCGCCCATCGCGGCCGCCGCGATGAAGCCGCCTTTCATCACCAGGCTCGGCTTGACGCCGAAGAAGGCCGGGCGCCAGAACACCAGGTCGGCCCATTTGCCGGCTTCGATGCTGCCGACTTCATGCGCGATGCCCTGCGCCAGCGCCGGGTTGATCGT
>JAYUQE010000472.1:0-7776 GCA_043756905.1 Burkholderiales bacterium
TCCCGTCGGCGATGGCCTTGTTCGCGCCTTATGTGAACAGTTATCGTCGGCTGGCCCGCTTCACCGCCGCGCCCATCAACATTCAATGGGGCACCGACAACCGCACCGTGGGCATCCGCTCACCCGTGGCCGAGCCGTCGGCGCGGCGAATTGAAAACCGGGTCATCGGGGCTGACGCCAACCCTTACGTGGCCTTGGCCGCCACGCTGGCCTGCGGCTACCTGGGCATCAAGAATCGCATCGAGCCCGCGCCTGAATGCAAGGGCGACGCCTACCTGGGTGAATTCCAGTTGCCGCGCAGCCTGGGCGAAGCGCTCAACCTGCTGCGCGAAGACGCTGACCTGGCCGAGGTGCTGGGCCGGCCCTTCATCACCGTTTACACCGAGGTGAAGGAGACGGAATACGCCGAGTTCATGAAGGTGATTTCGCCATGGGAACGCGAGCACCTGCTGCTGCACGTTTGAGATCAGGCCATGAACCAACAAACGTCCAACACCAGTGTCCGCAGCACGGCGCAATGGCAGGCGGCTGACGCCGCCCACTTCCTGCACCCGTTCACCGACTTCAAGGCCCTGGCGGCAAAGGGCTCGCGCATCATTACCGGGGCCCACAACATCTACCTCACCGACAGCGACGGGGCGCGCATCCTCGACGCCATGTCGGGCCTATGGTGCGTGAACGTGGGCTATGGCCAGCAGGCGCTGATCGACGCTGCCACGCGGCAGCTCACCACCCTGCCCTTCTACAACGCCTTCTTCCAGACCGCCACGCCGCCGGCCATTGAACTGGCCGAGTTGTTGGCGCAGGTCAGCCCACCCTCTTTCCAGCATGTGTTCTTCAGCGGCTCGGGCTCCGAAGGCAACGACACCATCGTGCGCATGGTGCGCCGCTATTTCGACGTGCTCGGCCAGCCGCAGCGGCAAACCATCATCAGCCGCCACAACGCCTACCACGGCTCCACCATGGCCGGCGCTTCGCTCGGCGGCATGGCGGGCATGCATGCGCAAGGCGGCCTGCCCATCCCCGGCATCACCCACATCGGCCAGCCGCACTGGTTTGCGTCGGATCGCAGCTTGTCGCGTGAAGCCTTCGGTTTGCAGGCGGCGCGCGAACTCGAAGCGAAGATTCTTGAACTGGGTGCCGACAAGGTGGCCGCATTCATCGGCGAGCCGGTGCAAGGCGCCGGCGGCGTGATCGTGCCGCCTGCCAGCTATTGGCCCGAGATCCAGCGCATCTGCGATCAATACGGTGTGCTGCTGGTGAGTGACGAGGTCATCACCGGCTTCGGCCGCACCGGCCACTGGTTTGGTTGCGAGCGTTTCGGCTTCAAGCCCGACTTGATGACCTTCGCCAAGGGCGTGACCAGCGGCTACATCCCCCTGGGCGGCGTGCTGGTGGGCGATCGCGTGGCCAAGGTGCTCATTGAGCAAGGCGGCGAGTTCAACCATGGCTACACCTACAGCGGCCACCCCGTGGCTTGCGCGGTGGGGGTGGCCAACTTGCGGCTGATTCAGCAGCTAGGCCTGGTTGAACGGGTGCACGACGACACCGGCCCCTACCTGGCCGAACAGTTCAAGACGCTGGCCGAACACCCGCTGGTGGGCGAGGCGCAAACCTGCGGCTTGATGGGCGCACTGCAGTTGGTGCAGAACAAAACCACGCTGGCGGCGTTCCCTGAAGCCTTGAGCGTGGGCATGGTCTGCCGCGGGCACTGCTTTGGCAACGGCTTGATCATGCGCGCCGTGGGCGAACGCATGATCATTGCGCCGCCGCTGGTCATCACCCGTGCGCAAATCGACGAGATGATGGTCTTGATCCGCCGCTGCCTCGAGCTGACCCTGACTGACGCCCGGCGCAACGGCTGGTTAAACTGAACTTGCAGACCCTTGTCACCGCGACATAACGAAAGACATCAGCCATGAAAGACTTGTTGCAATCGCTGCGCGACGCGGGCGTGCACACCTTGCTGGCCCAGTTCACCGACATCCACGGCGTGGCCAAGGGCAAGTACGTGCCGCTGGACCACCTTGACGACCTGCTGACCACGGGCCTGGGCTTCTCCGGCCCCAACATCGCCGGCACGGGCTTGCCGCGCACCGGCGCGCGCAGCGTGTACCAGGCCCGCGGCAATGGCAGCACGGCCGTCTCACTGCCCTGGCAGCCGGGCGTGGCGCGTGTGGTGTGCGACGGATTCGTGGATGGCGAGCCCTTCGAAGCCTGCCCGCGCCAGGTGCTGCGCCGCGCCCGCGCCCGGCTCGAAACCCATGGCTGGCAGTTGCGCACCGGCATCGAACCCGAGTTCTTCTTGCTCAAGCGCGCAGGCAACAGCTTTGTTGGCGCCGACGAGCAAGACTGCCTGGACAAACCGTCGTACGACCTGAAGTCGCTGGCGCGACAGCGCGAGTTCCTGCAAAGCCTGCACCAGCAACTGGCGCAGTGCGGGCTGGACATGATGCAACTCGACCATGAAGACGCCAACAGCCAGTACGAAGCCACCATTGGCTTTGATGAAGTGCTGGTCAGCGCCGACCACCTGATGCTGTTCAAGCAGGCCGCACATGCCTTGGCTGAAGAGCGAGGCATGGTCTTTTCCACCATGCCCAAGCCGTTCGCCAACCAGCCTGGCAGTGGCATGCACTTCAATGTGTCGCTGTGGAAGGGCGAGCGCGGCGACGCCCGCAACCTGTTCGTGCCGCACACACGCGACGGTGGCATTGACGTGACGCGCGAGCTTTCCACCCTGGGCGGGCATTTTGTGGCCGGTATGCTGGCGCACTCGGCGGCCTTGTCGGCGCTGGCCGCGCCCACCATCAATTCCTTCAAGCGCCTGGTGGTGGGGCCCACGCTGTCGGGCACGAGCTGGGCACCGGCCTTTGTGGCGCATGGCTCGAACAACCGCACCGCGCTCATCCGCACGCTGCCCGGCCGTTTTGAGTGGCGGCTGCCCGATGCCAGCGCCAACCCCTACCTGGCCAGCGCTGCGCTGATCGCCGCCGGCCTGGACGGCATCGCGCGTGAACTGCCTTTGCCGCCGGCCTGCGGCGACGACCTGTTCGAGATGACACCCGCCCAACGCGCCCAGCGCGGCATCGAGCCGCTACCGCAGAACCTGGGCCTGGCGCTGGATGCGCTGCAAGCTGACGACGTGATCGGCGCCGCGCTGGGCAGCACGCTGCTCGAACAGTTCATCAAACTCAAGCGCGAAGAAATCGTCAGCTTCCGCCGCCACATCAGCGACTGGGAATTGCAGCGCTACGGCGCTGCGTTCTGACGTTGCGACCCGCCACGCCCTGGGGCGCCTACGCCGCGCTGGCCGCCAGCATGGCGTTGACGGGCAGCTACGTGGGGCTGTCGAAGTTGCTGGTGGCCGTGTTCCCCATCTTCTTGCTGGCCTGGCTGCGCTTCGGCATTGCCGCGCTGGCCATGCCGCACTGGCTGACGCGGCAACCCGGCGAGGCGCCGCTTTCGTCGCACGACCGCCGGCTGTTGTTCTGGGAAAGCTTTCTCGGCAACTTCCTGTTTTCCATTTGCATGCTGTATGGCGTGGCGTTGACCTCGGCACTGGCCGCCGGCGTGGTGATGGCCGGCATTCCCGCCGCGGTGGCGCTGCTGTCGCGTTTGTTCCTGGGCGAGCGCATTGCGCCGCGTGTGCAAGGCTCCATCGCCCTGGCGGTGGCGGGCATGGCCCTGTTGGCCTTTGCGCGCGGCGGCAGCGCCGGCGTGCCCACGCCCTGGCTGGGCTACGCACTGTTGCTCGGCGCGGTGTTCTGCGAGGCCAGCTACGTGGTGATCGGCAAACGGTTGACGGCACAGGTCTCGGCCCAACGCATCAGTGCACTGATCAACCTGTGGGGCCTGGTGTTGATGACGCCCTTGGGCCTGTGGCAACTGCGCAGCTTCGATGTGGCATCGGTGAGCATGCCGATCTGGGCGTTGTTGGTGTTCTATGCCGTGGCCGCGAGCACGGCCACCGTGTGGCTGTGGATGCGCGGCCTGCGCGAGGTGGCGGCAGCCCAGGCCGGCGTGTTCACCGTGCTGCTGCCGTTGGCCGCGGCGCTGGTGGGCGTGGCCGTGCTGGGCGAGGCCTTCACCGCCCTGCTCGGCGCGGCCTTTGCGCTGGCCCTGGCCGGCCTGCTGTTGGCCACCTGGCCGGCACGCCAGGCTAACGGTTCAAACCAGCCGCCAGTGCGCGGGTGATGTCTGCGGCGCTTGCAGCGCCTGTGGTGCCTGTGGTGCCTGTGGTGTGGCAACCCGCTGCATTCTGGCCGGCCCACAGCGGTGAAAAGTCGCCGCTGCCCTGCGCCTCAGCCGCCTGGCGCAGGGGCGCCAAGGCCGCCGCGGCCTGCGGGAAGGCCGGCGCCAGGGGGCTGATGGGCCCCAGCTCGCGCATCAAGCGGTTGACGATGCCGCGCGCCGGGCGGCCGCTGAACAGGTTGGTCAAGGCCGTGTGCGCCGCAGCCGGGCTGCACAGCGCCGCGCGGTGCACGGCCGAGGTGGTGGCTTCGTCGCTGCACAAGTAGGCCGTGCCCACCTGCACGCCGCTGGCGCCCAGGGCCATGGCGGCGGCCACGCCGCGCGCATCGGCCACGCCACCGGCCGCAATGACCGGGATGCGCAGCGCGCGCACCACTTGCGGCAGCAAGGCAAACGTGCCCATCTGGCAGCTCAAGTCATTCGTTAAGAAGTGCCCGCGGTGGCCACCGGCCTCCAGGCCTTGGGCGATGACCGCATCCACCCCCTGCCCTTGCAGCCACAGCGCCTCGGCCACCGTGGTGGCCGAACTCAGCACCTTGGCCCCCCAGCCGCGCACCACGGCCAGCAAGGCCGGGCTGGGCAGGCCGAAATGAAAGCTCACCACTGGCGGGCGGAACTCGCTCAACACCGCGGCGGCAGCGGCGTCGAATGGGCGCCGTGCACCGGCGCCGGCGCCGGCCGGCGCATCGGCCGTTGCTTCGGCTGGCACACCGTACTCGCGGTAGTAAGGCGCCAGGGCCGCACGCCATTCCGCCTCGCGTGCATCATCAACAAGCGCCTCGGTGTGGCAGAAGAAGTTCACATTGAAGGGCCGCTGCGTCGCCGCGCGAATCGCCGCCAACTCACTGCGCAGGGCCTGCGCCCCAAGCATGGCGCCGGGCAACGAGCCCAGGCCACCGGCACCGCACACGGCGATCGTCAGGGCGCTGCCCTGCGAGCCCGCCATGGGTGCCTGGATGATGGGCAGCTCGGTGCCCAGAAGTTGCGCGATGTTCATGCAACGAGCTCCATGCTGCTCCCGGCCAGCCGTGCCGCGCGCGCCTGCTGCGCCACGGCCGCGGGCGCCAGGTCTTTCAAACGGTGGTCACTCCACACCTGGCGCCACGCGCGCGCGCCGGGCGTGCCGTGCCACAGGCCCATGATGTGGCGCGCCGCGCGCGACCACGGTTGGCCGCTGGCCACCAGGCCCTGCATGTAGGCCACCATGCCTTGCTCCACGGCCTCGCGGGTGGCCGCGGCAGCGCCGGCAGCGCCCAGGAACTGCGCATCCCAGGTGGCCATGGCCCAAGGGTGGTGATAGGCCTCGCGGCCGAGCATCACACCGTCCACTTCAGCCAGATGTTTGGTGATGGCCTCATGGCCCGCCACCCCGCCGTTGAGCACGATCGTCAGCTCCGGAAAGTCGCGCTTGAGCTGGACGACGAAGTCATGCCGCAGCGGCGGCAGTTCGCGGTTTTCCTTTGGCGACAGGCCTTTGAGCCAGGCATTGCGCGCATGCACGATGAACACCTCGCAGCCCGCCGCGGCCACGGTGCCCACGAAATCGCGCACGAACGGGTAGTTCTCGCCGCGGTCGATGCCGATGCGATGCTTCACCGTCACCGGCAGCGCAGCGGCGTCGCGCATCGCCTTCACGCAATCGGCCACCAGTGGCGCCTCGGCCATCAGGCACGCACCAAAGGCGCCGCGCTGCACGCGTTCACTCGGGCAGCCGCAGTTCAGGTTGATTTCGTCATAGCCGCATTGCGCGGCCAGCCTGGCGCAATGCGCCAACTCGGCCGGCTCGCTGCCGCCAAGCTGCAAGGCCAACGGGTGTTCGCTGGCATCGAAGTCGAGGTGGCGTGCCACATCGCCATGGCGCAGTGCGCCGGTGGTCACCATCTCGGTGTACAGCCGCGTGCGCCGCGTGATCAGGCGGTGGAAGACGCGGCAATGGCGGTCTGTCCAGTCCATCATCGGGGCCACGGACAGGCGCCAGGGGCTGAGTTGTTGATTTGATTGCACTGATCTTCTCAATGTCGGTCCAGACGAAGGTGGGACGCATCAGCGCTTTCATGATCACCGCGACGCGGTTTGTGCATGGTAATCAATGGGCTGCGCGCGATGATCAGGCGACGACGCAGAACACCCTCTAGCGTGACATCTGCTCCCAGGCCTTGTCCAGGCGTTTCACACTCACCGGCTGCGGCGTGCGCAGCTCTTGCGCGAAGGTGCTCACGCGCAACTCCTCCAGCAACCAGCGGTATTCATCAAGCCGCGCATCGGCGCTGCCGCGCCGCTCGGCCAGGCGGCGCAGGTAGCGTTGTTCGAGCGGGCGTAACTCGGCCAGCCGCGTGGCGTCGCGCGCGGGGTCGGCGCGCAGTTTTTCCAGCCGCAGCGTGATGGCTTTCAGGTAGCGCGGCAGGTGCAGCAGCGCTGCCCAGGGCGTGGTGGCGATAAACCGCTTGCTGCACAGGCGATGCAGTTGCGCCACCAGGTCGCTGGCGACGTCGGCGCTGCAACGGCTGTCCTTGAGCTTGCGCCCGGCAGTCGTGAACTCCACCAGCACCGCGCCGGCCAGCCGCGCCACTTCCTGCGCAATCAACACCAGCCGCGTCCGGCCTTCGTCCAGGCGCGCCTTGAAGGCGGCTTCGTCAGTGGGCAGCGGCTCGTTCAGGAAGGCGCGGTCCAGCGCCACGTCGATGATCTGCGCACGCAACTCTTCCAGCGTGCCCAGCGGCATGAAGGCGCTGGCCATCTTTTGCAGATCAGGAATGTTTTTTTCGAGATGGCGCAGCGGCTCCCGGAGCTGCATGGCCACCAGGCGACGCAGCCCTTCACGGTGTCGCTGTGCGGCGGTGTCGGGTTCGTCGAAGACTTCGATCTCGACATGCGTGCCTTTGTCGATCAGCGCCGGAAACCCGATCAAGGTTTGCTGGCCCTTGCGCAGCTCCAGCAACTCGGGCAGTTCGCCAAACGTCCAGTTGGTGTAGGCCTGCGCCACGGCCGCCGGCGCCACCGCAGCGGCTGACGCGGCCTTGCCGCTGACCTGCGCCACAACGCCCCGTGCGCCGCTTGCAAGCGCCGCAGAACTGACGGCCAGTGCGCTCGCCGCTGCGCCGAGTTTCAATGTGGCCAAGGCCTGGAACGCGCTGCGCGCCTGGCTGCCCCATTCGGCCTTCAACGCCGCCAGGTGGCGGCCCATGGCGAGCTGGCGGCCATGCTCGTCGACGATGCGGAAGTTCATGAACAAATGCGCCGGCACAGTGTCGAGCTTGAAGTCGTTGCGTTGCACGGCGAGCTGCGTGCGTTCGCGCACTGCCTTGAGCAAGGTGTCGATGAGTTCGCCCTGGGCAAAGGTGGCACTGGCGCAAAACTCGGCCACGTATTCCGGCAAGGGCAGTAGGCGCGAACGCGGGCGCTGGTGCAGGCTTTTCACCAGCGCCAGCACCTTGTCGCGCAACATGCCGGGCACCAGCCAGTCACAACGTTCCTCGTTCACCTGGTTCAGCGCGTAGATGGGCACCGTGACGGTGATGCCGT
>JAYUQE010000473.1:0-7773 GCA_043756905.1 Burkholderiales bacterium
CGGCGGCCTGCGCCTGGGTTACGGCGGGGGCTTTTATGACCGCACCTTGGCCGCTCTGGAACCACGCCCCACCACTGTGGGCCTGGCCTACAGCCACGGATTCGTGCCGTGGCTGGAAGGCGAGGCCCACGATGTGCCGCTGGACGCCGTGCTGAACGAAGACGGCGTGGCCTGGCAGGCACCAGGTTGAACCTCACAGTGCCGCAATCACGGCGTTGAGGGTGGCACTCAGTGTGGCCGCCGTGGTGGCATCGAGCTTGCCGGTGCGCAACCAGCTGTCGATATTGCTGAGTGCCGCACTCAATTGGTTGGCGGCGCGCTTGTTGAACCCTTGCTGGATCGACACATAGGCGCTGGCCAGCTTGTCGGTCAGGCTGTTGACCTGGCCCTGGCTCAACGGGTAGCTGGGCAACGAACTTGACAGCACTTTCACTGCCACATCAGCCGGATCCAACCGGACGGCACGGCCCACGAATCTCACGCCGTTTTTCCATGCGGTGCCGACGATTTGCCCGTTGCTGTTGATGCCGCGCGCGCTCACCACCTCCCAGCCGCTGTTGGCGGCAATGCGAGTGTTCAGGTCAACCATCGTGCCGCCGGCAAAAATGTTGCCCGGGTACACGAAGCCATGGAAGGCGGCGTCGCCCGTGGTGCTGCTGTCACCCACGACCTGGCTGTCCTGCCCAGGGCGGTGGTTGATGGCGAAGGCGGCGCTGTAGCTGCCGCCCAGGGTGCCGATGTCGTGCACCAAAAAGCCAGCGGCCAGAAAGGCATGTTGGATCGGCGAGGCCGGAAAGGACGCGAAGGTCACATCGCCCCTGCCGACGATTTCACCTGCATCGTTCACGGCGTAGGCCACGCTGTCGCGCCCGCCCATGGTGGACAGACCTTGCATGCCCAAAAGCAGCGAATAGCGGAAGGCATAGTTCGGGAAACCGGTGGTCACTTGGGTGGCGCTGTCGCCCACGGTCAGGTTGAAGCTGTTGATGCCGTAGGCCGTGCTGGAGCGGCATCCAGCATTCGGGAACGGCACCAAGGTGCCCAGGTTGCTGAAAGCACCGCCGATCGGCGCGTTTGGCCCGGTCCGAAAGGCATGCGACACCGAGCCGCAAAGATCGGCCGGCACGGTGGCAAAACCGACCACGTTGCCATCGTCATTGATGCCGTTGGCGCCGCTGTTGTTAAAGCCGTTGGCGCCGCCAAGGGGCGCCAGCGTGCCCAGATCGACCATGACCGCGCCGGGGTCGGCGCGGAAGGCGCGGCGCACCACGCTGCTGAAGGGGCCGCTGGCGGCAGTGTCGGCCGTGCCCGCCACCTGCCCCGAGCGGTTGATGGCCGCGCCCCTGCTGTTCACGCCACCCAGCGTACCCAGGTCATCCGTGGCCGGGTTGATGGCTCGATTGGGCGCGGTGCGAAACGCGCGGTCAGTGGTGCCGTCAGCCAGCTTGGACGTGCCCACCACCTGGCCGGCATCGTTGATGCCATTGGCATTGGCGCTGGCGCCGCCCAAGGTGCCCAGGTCGGTGACCACGTATTTCAGGTTCAGCACCTGGGCTTGTGCGGGTAGCGGTGCAAGCAGCGGCGCGGCCAGGGCGGCAGCAAGCAGCAACGCCAGGGTGCGGCGTTGGGGGGTGAAAGGGCGGTAGAGGTTGGACATGGTGGTTCCTTTCAAACCACCCCACCATGGGGCGGTGTGAAGGCAATGTCCGCGCTGGGCGTTACCGCTGCGTTACGCCGCGAAATTCAGCCCGCCAGCCCCAGGCGGCGGCAGATCTCCAACGACAGCGCCGATTGGTTCAGCGTGTAGAAATGAATGCCCGGCGCGCCGCCCGCAATCAAGCGCTCGCACAAGCGCGTGACCACCTCGATGCCGAAGGCGCGCACGGCCGCAGCGTCGTCCATGAAGCCTTCCATCTTCAGCGCCACCCAGCGCGGAATTTCGATGCCGTCGCGCTGCGCGAACTGGGCGATGCGGGCGTAGCTTTGAATCGGCATGATGCCCGGCACGATGGGCACGTTGACACCGAGTGCACGCACCTCGTCCACGAAGTGAAAGTAGGCGTCGGGGTTGAAGAAGAACTGCGTGATGGCCGAGCTGGCGCCGGCCCGCACCTTGGCCGCGAAGTGTTCCAGGTCGCGTTTCGAGTAACGCTGCTGCGGGTGATATTCGGGGTAGGCGGCGACTTCGATGTGCCAGTCGGGGCCTTGCGTGTGGCGGATGAACTCCACCAGCTCGGCGGCATAACGGAACTCGCCCGCCACGGCCGTGCCGCTGGGCAAATCACCTCTTAACGCCACGATGCGCCGGATGCCTTGGGCGCGATACGTGGCCAGTGTTTGCGCAATGCCCGCGCGCGTGGAGCCCACGCAGGAAAGGTGCGGCGCGGCTTCATGCCCGGCCGCTGCAATGTCCTGCACCGTGGCCAGGGTCTTGTCGCGCGTGGCGCCACCGGCGCCATAGGTGACGCTGAAAAATTCAGGGTTCACGCTGGCCAGTTCGCGCACCACGGTCTTTAATTTCTCGCTGCCCACTGGTGTGTTGGGCGGGAAGAATTCGAAACTGATTGGCGGGTTGGGGGCAGCGGGCATGCGAGTCTTGTTGAATGTTGGGAACGGCGCGGGCCTCACTGAAGCCCGCTCATGAGCAGCTTGGCCGCCTTGGCCAGCCTGGCGTCGAAGGTGGCCAGCGGCGCCTTCAACTCGGCCGCCAGCCACAGGTAGGCGGCGTCGTAGGCCGACAGGCCGTATTGCTGGGCCAGCGCGCATTGCTCGCGCAGCTTGGTGGCGTGCAAGGCGATGTCTTGCTGTTGGTAGCTTTCAAAAGCCAGATCAATCGAGGCGACGGGCCAACCCAGCCCCAGTTTCTTGAGCGCCACGCTGGCCAATTCGTATTCAAGCAGGATGGGGGCGTGAAGGGTGCGCCCCAGCAAATGCTGCGTCGCCGCTTCACGCTGTGGCTCATCAAACAACATGGCGCTGAGCACGCTGCAATCCAGCACCAAGGCGGGCCGTACCAGGAATTGGGCTGACGGCTCGGCCACAAAGAGTGTGTGCCCGTGGGGCGACACGGGCGCCGCTCGCTTGCTCACCGGCTGTCCCGGTCAGCGCGAATGATGTCCACGGCCATCGGCCCCACCGTGATGGGATGAGGGAAGCGCAGGCGGTGTTCGGCGGCGATCTCTTCGATGGTCTTGGTGCCACGGTGAACCACGCCAGACCTGGCCGGCGCGGCGCCGGCCCCGATGCCGCCGGCGCCAACCGGCCAGGCTGGCTCGGCCGCCGCGCGTTCAATGATCGCCATCAACTCGCCTTGCAGCGAACGGTGGTTGCGCGCGGCGCGTTCACGCAGCGCATCGGCCACGGCCTCGGGCACGCCCTTGACTGAAAGATTGATCGACATATTGGCTCCAAAAGAGAATGTGGCGCCATTTTGGCGCCACATTGCTACCTGCGTCAATTTAATAGCGATAGCTGTCCGGCTTGTACGGGCCGCTCTTGGCCACGCCGATGTAGGCCGCTTGCTCGTCGCTCAGTTCGGTGAGTTGCGCATTCAGCGTCACCAGCTGCAAACGCGCCACCTTTTCATCGAGGTGCTTGGGCAACACGTAAACCTTGCCCACGGCGTAGGCGTCCTGGTGGGCGTACAGCTCAATCTGCGCCAGCGTCTGGTTGGCGAAGCTGCTGCTCATCACATAGCTGGGGTGGCCGGTGCCGCAGCCCAAGTTCACCAGGCGGCCCTTGGCCAGCATGATGATGCGTTTGCCCGCCTTGCCGTCCACACCGGGGAAGATGATGTGGTCGACCTGCGGCTTGATCTCTTCCCACTCGTACTGTTCCACCGCCGCGATGTCGATTTCATTGTCGAAGTGGCCGATGTTGCAGACGATGGCGTTGTGCTTCATCGCGGCCATGTGGTCGTGCGTGATCACGCTCTTGTTGCCGGTGGCGGTGACGAAGATGTCGGCGCGGCTGGCGGCGTACTCCATGGTCACCACGCGAAAACCTTCCATCGCCGCTTGCAGCGCGTTGATCGGGTCGATCTCGGTCACCCAGACCTGGGCGCTGAGCGCGCGCAGGGCCTGGGCGCTGCCCTTGCCAACGTCGCCATAACCAGCAATCACCGCCACCTTGCCTGCAATCATCACGTCGGTGGCGCGCTTGATGCCATCGACCAGGCTTTCGCGGCAGCCATACAGGTTGTCGAACTTGCTCTTGGTGACCGAGTCGTTGACGTTGATGGCGCGGAACAGCAGCGTGCCCTTGGCGCTCATTTCATTGAGGCGGTGCACACCGGTTGTCGTCTCTTCGGTCACGCCGATGATCTCGGCGGCCTTGCGGCTGTACCACGTGGCATCGACCGCCAGCTTGGCCTTGATGGCGGCGAACAGCTCGCGCTCTTCCTCGCTGCCCGGGTTGGCGAGCAGCGAGGCATCTTTCTCGGCGCGCTTGCCCAGGTGCATGAGCAGCGTGGCATCGCCACCGTCATCCAGGATCATGTTCGGGCCTTCGCCCTTCGCGCCCGTGGCACCGAATTCAAAAATGCGGTGCGTGTAGTCCCAATAGTCCTTGAGCGATTCGCCCTTGTACGCAAACACCGGCGTGCCGCGCTCCACCAGCGCCGCGGCGGCATGGTCTTGCGTGCTGAAGATGTTGCACGAGGCCCAGCGCACCTGCGCGCCCAGGGCTTGCAGCGTTTCCACCAGCACGCCGGTTTGAATCGTCATGTGCAGGCTGCCGGTGATGCGCGCGCCTTTGAGCGGCTGCGTGGCGGCATGCTCGCGGCGGATGGCCATCAGCGCGGGCATTTCGCTTTCGGCGATGTTCAGTTCCTTGCGGCCCCAGGCGGCCAGCGAAAGGTCGGCAACGGCGAATTGATCGTTGTGCAGCGGTTTGAGAACGGCATTCATGAGGGGCTCCAAAATGTTTGAGCCCGCAATGCCGCGCGCAAGAGGTAAGGCCTGAACTTCAAGCCCACTCACGCGCAAGTTTCATTGCGGGTGAGCGCCGTTGCCTGTGAAGGGTCCCGAGCCTGGGGCCCTTGGGCTGATGCCAATGGGCCTTGCAACGCTCCTCGGAACTGAGGCCGGCAGTCTACCAGCGCGGCGCACAGGAAGCCGCGAAGGAACACGGCGAACCAGGGCCAGACCGTGTGCGAGACTGAAATCTGATGACCACGCCACGCCCCCCCACGCAGCCACGCCCCTGGGCCGAGGCGCCAGCGCCTGCCTTGCGCGCGCTGCACGGCGTGCTCACCGACATTGACGACACCCTCACCCGCGCCGGCGCCATCGAACCCGCGGCGCTGGCCGCGCTGGCGGCGTTGCGCGGCGCCGGCGTGCCGGTGATCGCCATCACCGGCCGGCCGCTGGGCTGGAGCCGGCCGTTCGCACAGGCCTGGCCGCTGAACGCCATCGTGGCCGAGAACGGCGCGGTGCTGCTGTGGCGCGAAGGCGAGACGCTGCACACAGCCTACGCGCAAGACGCTGCCACGCGCGACCACAACGCCGCGCGCCTGCACGACGTGGCGCAACAGGTGCTGCGCGAGGTGCCCGGCGCCACGCTGGCGCAAGACAGTGCCGGGCGCGCCACCGACATCGCCATCGACCACCGCGAATTCGCCCACCTCAGTGCCGCGCAAATCGAACAAGTGGTGCAGCGCATGCAGCGCGCCGGCATGATCGCCACGGTCAGCTCGATCCACATCAACGGCTGGTTTGGCACGCACAGCAAACGCAGCGGCGCGCGCTGGGCGGCGCAACAGTTGCTGGGGCTGGACACCGACGCAGCGCCCGGGCGCTGGCTCTACGTGGGCGACTCGACCAACGACCAGGTGATGTTCCGCCACTTCCCGCTGAGCGTGGGCGTGGCCAACTTGCTGGACTTTGCGGCGCAGCTGGTCGATTGGCCGGCGTACCTGACCCGCGGCGAGCGCGGCACCGGCTTTGCCGAAGTGGCGCACGCGGTGCTGGCCGAGCGCGGCTGAAGCCAAACGTTAGATCACACCCAGCGCAGCTCGATGCGCGCTGCCGGCAGGCGCAGGAACGTAGCCATGCTCAGCAACTCGCCTTCGAGCCCGCGCTGCAGCGCCGCTGCCGGCCGCTTGCCGCTGGCCAGGCCGGCGCTGGCGCGCAAGACATCGCCCTGCGCCGCCACGTTGGCCCAGCCCGGCACGGCGTGGCCCCACAGCAGCGGCAAGGCGTAATAGCCCAGCTTGCGCCTGGCCGGCGGCGTGTAAGCCTCGAAGCGATAGGCCCAGCCCCAGAACAGTTCGAAACGCACCCGGTCCCAGGTGATGGGGTCGAACGGCGTGAGCAGGCGCACACCTTCGGGCGCGGTGTGGCACAGGCGTTCGCCGGCCGGCCAGTACCAATCGACGCCGTCAATGCGCGCATGCGCCAGCCGCTTCTTTGCCGCAGCCAACGCGCGGGCGCGGTCGGCGCGCCACTGCGGCGCCGCCACGCACGCATGGCTGAGCAGCTTGCCCAATGTGGCCTGCGGCAGCGGCGCGTACTTGGCCACCATCTTGTCCACCAGCGCATCCATGCGGGCCTGGCAATCCAGGGTGCCGGCGGGCTCGCTCCAGGTCTCGCGCGCGGCATAGACGCGGGTGCCGCCTTCGCGCCGCGCCACCCGCAGCAAGCCGCGGTAGTGCATGCCGTCGAGCAACTGCGTGCTGGCATTGCTGCTGCCGCCGAACCCGTTGCGCGCCTTGCCATGCTGGAACTGGGCCTCTACCTCGCGCGGGTGCACCACACCGCGTTCGCGGATGAAGGCCAGCACCTCGTTGGCCTGGGCCCAACGCGCGCTGGGCCACACGGTGCGCGGCGTGCGCGGATGCATCAGCGCCAAATGTTCCTGCGGCACGAAGCCGTAGTTGACGAAGAAGTCCTCTTCAATGCCCAGTTTGGCGTAGCGCCGCTCCAGGTCACCCGCCAGGTAGCCCTTGACGCGGTGGCGCAGCGTCAGGTCTTGCGCACGCGCCGGGGCGCGGATCGGGTCGGCCTGCACGTAGCCCAGCCGGGCGATGGCCTTGGGCAGCGTGGTCGGCGTGAACAGCGAGCGTGCGACGGCATGGGCGCGCAGGCTGGCCAGTGTGATGGTGGCGAGCATGCGCGAATGATGCATGAGCAGCACGGCCTCGGCGCTATGGCGTCTATGCTTGGGACATGACCTCGCACCCCGCCGAGCTGTTGACCGAACTGCGCGAACGCCTGGCGCGGTTCGAGGTGCAGGCCATCCCGCCCGGCGAACACCGCCGCGCCGCTGTGGCCTTGCCGGTGGTGGAGCAAGGCCATGGCGCTGCGCTTGACGGCATGCCGAGCTTTGAGCAATGGAGCCCCGCCCCCGCCTTGCTGCTGACCCGCCGGGCCAGCACCTTGCGCAAGCACGCCGGCCAGTGGGCCCTGCCCGGCGGGCGCATGGACGCTGGCGAAACCCCTGAACAAACGGCATTGCGCGAGCTGGCTGAAGAAGTCGGCTTGCGGCTCGATGCCGGCGCCGTGATCGGCCGGCTCGATGACTACGCCACGCGCTCCGGCTACGTGATCACGCCAGTTGTGGTGTGGGCCGGCGCTGCACGCGACGTGGTGGCCAATGCCGACGAAGTGGCGGGCATGCACCGCATCCCCTTCACCGAGCTGTTAAGGCCCGATGCCCCGCTGCTGAACCAGGTTCGAGGCGCGGCGCACCCGGTGCTGCGCATGCCCATCGGCGCCAACTGGATCGCCGCGCCCACCGCGGCGTTTCTGTACCAGTTCCGCGAGTTGTGCCTGC
>JAYUQE010000474.1:0-7762 GCA_043756905.1 Burkholderiales bacterium
ATCTCGTCGATGAAGACGATGCCATTGCCTTCGACCTGCTTCAGCGCCACGGCGCGCAATTCTTCTTCGTTGACGAGCTTGCCGCTTTCCTCTTCAACCAGCAGTTTGACGGCCTCGCTGACCTTGCACTTGCGCGCCTTGCGCCGCCCGGAGTTCATCTGCGAGAACAGGCCCTTCAACTGCTCGGCCATGTCCTCCATGCCTTGCGGGCCGAGGATCTCAAGTGCGGGCTTGCTGTCGGGCAACTCAACTTCGATCGACATGTCATCAAGCCGGCCTTCGCGCAGCCGCTTGCGCATCACTTGCCGCGCGGTGTTGTCGGGCTGGCCAGAAGTCATGCCGAATTCCGAGCGTGGCGGCGGCACCAGGATGTCGAGCACGCGGTCTTCGGCGGCTTCTTCGGCGCGTTCGCGCTGGCCGCGCATCTGGCGTTCGCGCTCTTGCTTCACCGCCACTTCCATCAGGTCGCGGATGATGGTGTCCACGTCTTTGCCCACATAGCCCACCTCGGTGAACTTGGTGGCTTCGACCTTGATGAAAGGGGCGTCGGCCAGGCGCGCCAGGCGCCGCGCGATCTCGGTCTTGCCCACGCCGGTGGGGCCGATCATGAGGATGTTCTTGGGCGTGATCTCGCCGCGCAGCGTTTCATCGACCTGCTGGCGCCGCCAGCGGTTGCGCAGCGCAATGGCCACGGCGCGCTTGGCCGCGGCCTGGCCCACGATGTGGCGGTCAAGTTCGGCGACGATTTCGCTGGGGGTCAGTGAACCACTGCTCATGCTGTGCCCAACGATTCAATGGTGTGGTGCTGGTTGGTGTAGATGCAGATCTCGCCGGCAATTTCCAGCGCTTTCTTCACCACCTGCTCGGCACTCAGCTCGGTGTGCGCCAGCAGGGCGCGCGCCGCGGCTTGCGCATAAGGGCCGCCCGAGCCGATGGCGATGATGCCGTGCTCGGGTTCGAGCACATCGCCGTTGCCGGTGATGATGAGCGAGGCCTGCGCATCGGCCACGGCGAGCATGGCTTCCAGGCGGCGCAGCACGCGGTCGGTGCGCCAGTCTTTGGTCAGCTCCACCGCGGCGCGGGTGAGGTGGCCCTGGTGCTTTTCAAGCTTGGCCTCGAAGCGTTCAAACAGCGTGAAGGCGTCGGCCGTGGAGCCCGCAAAACCGGCCAGCACCTGGCCGTGAAACAGCTTGCGCACCTTGCGCGCGCCGGCCTTGACGATGGTGTTGCCCAGCGTGACCTGGCCATCACCGCCAATGGCGACCAGGCTGCCGCGGCGTACGCTGACGATGGTGGTGCCGTGAAAACTTTCCATGGTCTGGGGTGGGTATGCCGCGTTGCGCGGCAACACTAACTGTTGAGATCAGTTCTTTCGCACCTGCACGCGCGCGTGCTCGTTGATGCCCATGGCACCGAAGAACAATGCCACCAGGCGGTGCGCCTCGGTGAACATCACGCTGCGCTTTTCGCTGCGCTTGGACAACACCCAGTTCAGCAGGTCGCCCGCAGCGATGAAGTCAACTCGGATCAACTTTGTGCACGACACGTTGATCACGGTGGACGTGCCAAGCTCGCCGTTGAGCCGGTTCAGCACCGCGCTGATGTCGCCCATCAACTGGCCCGAGAGTTCGATTTGCGCCGTCTGCACCTGGCTCACCGCGTCTTCATGCAGGCCTGATTCCATGAAGGTGGCCGGCAACTCACTGATCACCGAATGCGGGCCCATGCTGTTCAGGCCGGTGCCGCTGAGCGAGGCGCGGCAGCGTGCCGCCTCCCACGATGGCGGCGAGACTTCGTAAGTGACGCAGTAGTCGATGGCGACTTCATCGAACTGATCGGGCCGGTTGGCCAGGCGCAGCACTTCCAGGCGCGCCAGCCAGAAGGCCGGGTCGGCGTCGCGCACGCCGGTGGGGGCGCATTCGTGCAGCACGTCGAGCAGGCACTGCCCGGACAGCCAGCGCATCTCGATCGATTGCGGCGCCCAACTGCGCAGCAGGGTCGAGAACTGCGTGGCGGCCTCGGCGTCGGCGCTGCGTAGCGGGCTCCAGTCGAAGATCCAGGGCAGCGGCATTTGCAGGGTCTGCGAGCGCAGGCGGGCCACGGTCTCGATGTCCAGGTGGGCCGGGCAGACCCAGCCGGCGTCGCCCTGCACCCGGGTGCGGCCCAGCGGCCGTTCGTCGGCCACCAAGGCCGCAGCGTCAGCCACCAGCTTGGGCATGGAAAACCACTGCGGCGCCGACCAGCCGAACTGGTGCGCGTATTCATACGCCAGGTTCTCGAACGGCTGCTGCTGGCCGGTGGCACGGTACAGGTCGAACATGACCAGCCAGGTTTCGGCATGCTGGGCGCGCGCGCCGCCGGTGCGGATGAGCTGGGCGATGGAATGCTCACACGGCCCGAAGTCGGCGTTGGCGAAGGCGATAACGGCTTCGTCCAGGTCAGGGTCGTGCATGACCTCGTTGACTTCGACCTGAAAGCCCGTGGCCACGTTGCGCGCATCGGGCCGCGCGGCCATGTGCATCGGCGCCAGCGGCGCCAGACCCGGTCCCATGCCGGCAGCCGGTGCCTGCAAGGGCGGCAGGCTGGGCAGGTCGCCGGCCGGCAGCGGCGGCAAGGCCGGCAGGATGTCGTTGTCGTCGTCGTCCAGCAGCGGCGGCATGGGCGCGCGCGGCTTGGCCAGCGGTGCGTGGCGCGCCAGCACGGCGGGCTCGGTGGGGGTGTCGAAGCTGACGTTGCGCGCCATGCGCGGCCCACCGGTGAGCGGGTCGCCCACCATCTGTTGTTCGATTTCGTCGATCTTGGCCTTCACGCCGCTGTCGGCGCGGGTGACGCTGATTTCAGAGATGCGCGATTCGCCGTCATCGAGCCTTGATGAACCGCCCAGCGCGGCCAGTTGTTCGGCGCTCAAGCCTTCGCGGCGCAGCTTGCGCAGCATGTCGAATTCGCGCTTGCGCACGAAGTCGTTGCGCCGCTTGCGCTCGACCATGGCCTTGAGCTCGCTCTTTTCGAGCTCGCCGCTGCGGGCATCTTCGCCGCGCGCGATCTGCGTCCAGTCGGTGGCCGGGTTGGCCACGAAGCGCACCACCTTGCGAAAGAAGCTCTCGCTGTCTTTGGGCTCGCTCATAGAGGCTTCGTGCGGGCGCGGCTGGGCCGCGCTCACTCCCCGAACATCTTTTGCTTCATCTCGCGGCGCTGCTGCGCTTCCAGCGACAGCGTGGCCGTGGGCCGGGCCACCAGCCGGGCCAGGCCAATGGGCTCGCCGGTTTCGTCGCAAAAACCGTAGTCGCCAGCTTCCACGCGCGTCAGCGACTGGCTGATCTTCTTCAGCAGCTTGCGCTCGCGGTCGCGCGTGCGCAATTCCAGCGCATGCTCTTCCTCGATGGTGGCGCGGTCGGCGGGGTCGGGCACGATGCTGGTGTCTTCGCGCAGGTGCTCGGTGGTTTCGCCGGCGTTGGACAGCAAGTCGTCCTTCAGTTGCTGCAAGCGGACGCGAAAGAAATCGAGCTGCTTGTCGTTCATGTATTCCGCCTCGGGCATGGCGAACAGCTCATCGACGCTGAGCTCGCGTCCGGCCTTGGTCTTCCAGGCATTGGCCAGCTTGGGGTCGGATTTGACGGTCGGTTTGACCCATTCGCGTTGCTCGGGCATGCCGCGCGCGGTGGGCCGCGACGGAGCAAAACGGTCAGTGAAGCGGTTGCCAGGCACGGTCAACACGGGCACGGTGTTGGCGGCTTCGCTGGGGGCGTTCTTGGCTTGTGCGGCCTTGGCGGCAGACACTTTGGCGGCAGACGGGGGTTTGGTCGTGGCTTGCGCCATAGGGTCCTTGGCCGGCCGCGAGGCCGTGGTGGCAGTTGTCTTGGTTGGGGCAGGAGCGGGCGGCGCCGCCTTGGCCGGCGTTGCTTTGGCCGCTGGTGCTTGTTTCGGCGCTGGTTTCGCCGTCGCTGCCGGCTTTGGCGCTGGTTTCGCCGCCGGCAACGGTTTGGCTGTGGGCTGCGGTTTGGCGCTGGGTTTTGCCGCGGCCTTGAGCGCCGGCTTGGGTGCCGGCTTTAGTACCGGCTTGGCCACCGGCGCAGGCGGTTTGGCGGGTTTGGCGGGCTTGGCCAGTGGCTTCTTGGCCGCTGTGCTCGCCGCTTTTGCCTTGCTGCTCGTGCTGGCCGTGCCGGCCGCTGACTTGGCCGCAGTCTTGTTCACTCGGTGATCTCCTTGCCGCTTGCCACGCCCTTGAGGCGGGCGTTGTACATTCTTTTCAACCCGTCAAGCGCGCGGATTGTAGCCAGCAGCCGGGCCCCTCCCAGGCCTCAAACAAGGCACTGTTCCAGGCCCTGTAAGAAAACATCACGCGGCAGATCGATGCCGATGAACACCATCTTGCTGGTCTTCTTTTCCCCCGGCGCCCACTTGGGGCCCAGGTCACTGCCCATCAACTGGTGCACGCCCTGGAAGATGACCTTGCGCTCGCTGCCCTTCATGTTCAACACGCCCTTGTAGCGCAGCATCTTGGGGCCATAAACCTGCACGATGGCGCCCAGGAAGTCTTCCAGCTTGGCCGGGTTCAGCGCCCGGTCGGCCTTGAAGACGAAGGACTTCACGTCGTCGTCATGGGCGTGGTGGTGCGGGTGGTCGCAGTTTTCGTCATGCACGTGGCCGTGTTCATGGTCATGGTCGTGATGCGCAGTCCCGCCGTCATTCAGAAATTCGGGGTCGATGTCGAGCTTGGCGTTGAGGTTGAAGCCGCGCAGGTCGAACACCTGGGCCAGGGGCACCTCGCCGAAGTTCACCCGCTGCTGCGGCGCGCGCGGATTCATGTGCTTCAGGCGGTGCGCCAGGGCGTCGAGCGCGGGTTCATCCACCAGGTCGGCCTTGCTGATGAAGATCTGGTCGGCAAACCCGACCTGGCGGCGCGCTTCCTGGCGCGCGTCGAGCTGCTGCCCGGCATGCTTGGCGTCCACCAGCGTGAGGATGGAGTCGAGCAAGTAGCTTTCGGCAATCTCGTCATCCATGAAGAAGGTCTGCGCCACGGGGCCGGGGTCGGCCAGGCCGGTGGTTTCGATGACCACGCGGTCGAAGTCGAGTTCGCCCTTGCGCCGTTTGGCGGCCAGGTCGGCCAAGGTGGTGCGCAGGTCTTCGCGGATCGAGCAGCAGACGCAGCCATTGTTGAGTTGAACGATCTGCTCGGTGGCGTCGCGCACCAGGATCTCGTTGTCGATGTTCTCCGAGCCGAACTCGTTTTCGATGATGGCGATCTTCTGGCCATGGGCTTCGGTGAGCACGCGCTTGAGTAGCGTGGTCTTGCCGGCGCCCAGAAAGCCCGTGAGGATGGTTGCGGGGATGAGGGACATGGTGGAGGTGGCCTGCCATTGCGAAGAAGGGGTCGGATTTTGGGGCCACCGGGCCGAGCTTCAAGCCCACAGGGCCATCGGTTATTCTTGCCGCCCCCCAGCAGCCGACACCCTTTGTGTCTGAACCGCACCCAGCCCGACCGTTGCGCCGCGAAGCCGACAAGCGTTCCTTCTTTGACCGCCTCGTCGAATTCCTGTCGCCCGGGCCGGACTCGCGTGCCGAGTTGCTGGCCACGCTGGCCGATGCCGAACAGCGCGAGTTGATCGAGCCCGAGTCGCGCCTGATGCTCGAAGGTGTGCTGCGCATGGCCGACCTGACCGCGGGCGATGTGATGGTGGCCGCACCGCGCATGGATTTGTTGAGCATCGACGCGCCGTACGACGAGTTGCTCGAAGCGGTGATCGACACCTCGCACTCGCGCTTCCCGGTGTACGAGGGCGCGCGCGAACACATCATCGGCATCTTGATGGCCAAAGACCTGCTCAAGCTGCAACGCGCGCCCGAGCTGAACCTGCGCACCCTGCTGCGCCCGGCGGTGTATGTGCCTGAAAGCAAACGCCTGAACGAGCTGCTGCGCGACTTCCGTTCCAACCGCAACCACTTGGCCATCGTGATCGACGAGTTCGGCCAGACCGCCGGCCTGATCACGATTGAAGACGTGCTGGAAGAGATCGTCGGCGAGATCGAAGACGAGTTCGATGACGAGCAACAGGAAAGCGGCATCTACACCCTGGCCGACGGTTCGCACCGCGTGGCCGGCGACACCAACGTGGCCGCGGTGAACGAGGCCTTTGCGCAGGCGCTGGACGACGCCGGGTTCGACACCATCGGCGGCCTGGTGGCGCAGGAGCTGGGCCGCGTGCCGCGGCGCGGCGAAGTGGTGGTGCTGGGGGCGCTGTCGTTCTCGGTCATGCTCACGCGGGGCGGCGCTGTGCGCTGGTTCAGGGTGCGTCGCGCCGGCGAGAACGAAGGCGAAAGCTCGCCCAGCGCGCTCGCGGCGACGTGAGCGGCGACATGAGCGGCGAGCGCGCCACCGCCTGGCGCGACGCCGCCCTGGCGCTGCTGCTGGGCGCGGCGCAGACCGTGGCCTTCACCCACACCGCGGCCTGGCCGCTGCCACTGCTGTGCCTGGCCTGGCTGGCGCATGCGGCCGGCCGCGCCACGCCGCGCCGCGCGGCCCTGCTCGGGGGCTTGTTCGGCACCGCCTGGTTGGGCGTGGGCGTGTGGTGGTTGTTCGTCAGCCTGCACCGTTATGGCGGCCTGCCGGCACCGCTGGCAGCCCTGGCCGTGCTGCTGCTGGCCGCAGTGTTGTCGCTGTACCTGGCCGCCGCGCTGGCGGCCTATGCGCGCTGGCGCCGGGGCCGCTGGGCCGGGGATGCGGCGCTGTTCGCCGCGCTGTGGCTGCTGGCCGAGCTGGCGCGCACGCTGCTGTTCACCGGCTTCCCGTGGCTGGCCACGGGCTATTCGCAGATTGATGGCCCGCTGGCCGCCCTGGCGCCGTGGCTGGGCGTGGCCGGCATGGGCGCGGCCAGCGCGGCGTTGGCTGCCATGCTGGCCGCGGCCGTGGCGCGGCGCGACTGGCGCCCGCTGGCCGTGGCGCTGCTGTCGCTGGGCGCGCTGGCACTGGCGGGCCCGGGGCAGCACACGGTGGCGGTGGGCAGCTTCACGGCCAGCCTGCTGCAAACCAATGTGGCGCAAGACGAAAAGTTCGTCTTCGAGCGGCTGCCCGCGGCGCTGCACGCCGTGGCCGCGCAACTGCTGGCGGATCGCGCCGATCTGGTCGTCACCCCCGAAACCGCGGTGCCGCTGTTGCCCGATCAGCTTGAAGAAGTGATGCCAGGTTACTGGGAGGGCCTGCGCGCGCACTTCGCCGCGGGCCGGCGCGCTGCCCTGGTCGGCGTGCCGCTGGGCGATGCCGCCAGCGGCTACACCAATTCGGTGCTCGGCCTGGGCGGCGCCACGCCGTACCGCTACGACAAGACGCACCTGGTGCCGTTTGGTGAATTCATTCCCACCGGGTTTCGCTGGTTCACCGAAATGATGCACATCCCGCTGGGCGACTTCAACCGCGGCGCGGCCGTGCAAGCGTCGTTCACCATGGGCGCGCAGCGCCTGGCGCCGAACATTTGCTATGAAGACCTGTTTGGCGAAGAGTTGGCGTTGCGTTTTGCGCAGGGTGATGCGCAGGCGCCCACGGTGTTCGTCAACATCAGCAACATCGCCTGGTTTGGCGCCACCAGCGCCATCGCCCAGCACCTGAACATCTCGCGCCTGCGGGCCCTGGAATTTCAGCGCCCCATGCTGCGCGCCACCAACACCGGCGCCACGGCGGTGATCGACCATCATGGCCGGGTCAGCGCACAACTGGCGCCGTTCACGGCCGGTGTGCTGACGGCGCCGGTGCAGGGCCGCAGCGGCCTGA
>JAYUQE010000475.1:0-2894 GCA_043756905.1 Burkholderiales bacterium
AAAGCTGTTGTAGGCACGCAGGTTGACGCGCTTTTCGATCAAAGGCCCCAGTTGATCGGGGCCCAGCACAGGGGTGGGCATGGCAGAATTTTGACCCCATTCGCCCACGCCTTCGCCGCAGCCCCCACCCATGCCCAGTTTTGATGCCGTCATCGAGCCCGATGTCGTGGAACTGCGCAACGCCGTTGAGCAATCCGCCAAGGAAATCGGTACCCGGTTCGACTTCAAAGGCTCGTCGGCCAAGGTCGAACTCACCGGCACCGAGAAGGCGCGCGAACTCACGCTGCACGCCGACAGCGATTTCCAAATCACGCAGGTGCGTGATGTGCTGCTGGGCAAGCTGGCCAAGCGCGGCGTGGATGTGCGTTTCATCGACCTTTCCACCAAGATCGAAAAGATCGGCGGCGACAAGGTCAAGCAGGTGGTGCCGGTGAAAGCCGGCATCGGCAGCGAAGACGCCAAGAAAATGCAGACCGCCTGCAAGCAAAGCAAGCTCAAGGTGCAGGCCGCCATCCAGGGCGATGTGGTGCGCGTCACCGGCGCCAAGAGAGACGAGCTGCAAGCCGCGATGGCGCTGATCCGCCAGGAACTCGCCGAGCTGCCGCTGAGCTTCAAGAATTTCCGCGATTGACCTTGGCCACGAACGGCAGGCCCCTTCTGCGCCCCCTGCTCACTTTCGTCTTCACCCTGTGGGCCGCGGCCGTGCAGGCCCAGGGCGTGGCGCTGGGCGGGGTGATGGGCAGCAAGGCGCTGCTGGTGATCGACGGCCAGGCCTACACCGTGCCGGTGGGCGGCACGATCAAGGGCGTGACCCTGGTGCAACTGGGCGACAACCAGGCCGACGTGCGGCGCGACAAGCTCGTCACCCGGCTGCGCCTGGGCGGCGCGCCGGTGAGCCTGGAAGCGGTGGCCGCGCGCGCGGCTCAAAAGCGCGAGATCGTGATGGCGGCCAGCCCGGGCGGGCACTTCATGGCGCCGGGCGCCATCAATGGCAAACCGGTGCAGTTCATGGTCGACACCGGCGCCACCTACATCGCCCTGGGGCTGGAAGAAGCGCAGCGCATCGGGCTGGATCTGTCGCGCGGCGAAGCCGGTGTGACGCAAACCGCCAACGGCCCGGTGAAGGTCACGCTCGTCACCTTGAGCAGCGTGCGCATCGGCGGCGTTGAGCTGGCCAACGTGCGCGCCGTGGTGCTGCCCCAGCCGCTGCCGTTCGTGCTGCTGGGCAACAGCTACCTGTCACGCTTTGCCATGCGCCGCGACGCTGATGTGATGCGGCTGGAACTGCGGCACTGATGTGAGACGCTGACAGCATGTACTACGAACCCGGCAAGACCCCGCACGGCCTGCCCCACGACCCGTTCAAGAGCTGCGTGGTGCCGCGGCCGATTGGCTGGATCGCCACCGTCGATGCAGCCGGGGTGCACAACCTGGCGCCATTCAGCCAGTTCCAGAACGTCAGCTTCGACCCGCCGATGGTCATGTTCGCGGCCAACCAAAAAAGCAACGGCGAGCGCAAGGACAGCGTGCGCAATGCCGAAGCATCGGGTGAATTCGTCTGGAACATGGCCACCTGGGCGCAGCGCGAGGCGGTGAACATTTCGGCGCAGGAACTGCCCGCGGGTGTGGATGAATTCGAGCTGGCCGGGCTGGAACGCGAGCCTTCTCGGCTGGTGAAACCGATGCGCGTGCGCGGCTCGCCGACCCAGTTCGAATGCGCCTACATGACCACCCTGCGCCTGCCCGGCAACGGGCCCATGGGCAGCGTCGATGTCGTCTTCGGCCGCGTGCTGGCGGTGCACATTGCGGACGAGATGATCGACGCGCAAGGCCGCGTTGATGTGCTGAAGATGCGGCCCATCGCGCGCATGGGCTACTTCGACTACACCAGCGTGGAATCGATCTTCACGATGGTGATTCCCGGCGACCAGCGCGCGCTGCTCAGCGGGCTGGAAGGCTCGGCAGACAAGGTCAAGCGTTCGCTGGCCGGTGACGATTAACCTTTGAAATGCGTCTTCAGCGAACGCCCTGATTTCGCGTGAACGCGGGCGCGGACATTGAGGCTGGCGGGCCGGCGCAAATTAACGAGGCTTGCGCGCCAGCGCAAAGGCCAGCACCGCCGCCACGCCCAGGCTGGCCAGCGCCCACAGCACTTCGCGGTAGCCCGGCACCGCCAGCAGCAGCCAGGCCGTGAGCAGCGGCGCCGCAGCGCGCGCCAGCAAGCCCAGCGCCGACATGGCGCCGCTGATCCGCCCGATGTGCGTGCGGCCGAAGTATTCAGGCACCAGGCCGCCGCGCACGATGGTGATCAAGCCATTTGCCAGGCCGAACAGCGCCGCAAAAAGCAGCAACGCTAACCATTGAGTTGATTCAGCCAGCAGCAGCATGGCCAACGGCATGCCCAGCATCACCAGCAAGCCCAGCCGGCGCAGCGTCAAACCCGTGCCGCCGGCAGCATAGACAAAGCGGCCCAGCACCTGCGCCGGGCCGATCCACACCAGCACCGCGGTGGCCTGGGCGGCGCTCAGGCCCTTGCCGGCAAAGATCGGCATCACATGGGCCCACATCGCCGCCGAGGCAAACGAATGTAGGGTGAAGCTCAGCCCCAGCAGCCAGAAGGCGCGCGAGTGCAAGGCCTGGTGCAGCGTGGTGTCGTCTTGCGGCGCCTGCGCTGCGCTGGCGGCCACCACGGCGGGCCCGCACAGCGCCCAGGCCTGCAAGGGCGCCACCACCAAGGCCAACACCAGTGCCAACACCAGTGCCAGCAGCAGCAGCGCTGCGCGCCAACCCAGGCCACTGATCAGCCAGCCCACGGCCGGGAACGACAGCGTGCTGGCAAACCCGGCCACCAGCGTGAGCGTGGTGATGCCCTGGCGGTAATGCTGCGGGTAGCG
>JAYUQE010000476.1:0-22406 GCA_043756905.1 Burkholderiales bacterium
GAAGACAACTCCGCGCAGGGCCTGGCTGATTTCACCCGCATCCAGCGCAGCACAACGCAGCGCCAGGAAATCGACGGCAAGTCCAGCCATTATTTCCGCGACATGGTCGATGCGTTTGCGGCTGAAGGCCGGCTGCGCCTGTACTTTGCCGAGTTCCAGGGCCAGCGCATCGCCACCGCGTTGGTGCTGCATTTTGGCCGCCGCGCCACCTACTTCTTCGGCGGCTCACTGCCCGAGCAGCGGCAGGTGATGGCACCGGCACTGTTGCACTTCGAGATCATGTGCGCGGCCCATGCCAGCGGCCACGAGTGGTACGACTTGTGGGGTGTGGCGCCACCCGGTGCGCTCGACCATCCGTGGCAGGCCATCAGCGATTTCAAACGCAAGTTCGGCGGCACCGAACTCAGCTTCGTGCCGACACTGGATTTCGTCTACGACCAAGCCGCCTACGAGCATTACGCCGCCAGCCAGGGCAGCTAAATAGGCCGGCCGCGAGGGCACGCTACCCGTTGATCTCGTGCAGGCGCTGCACGAACTGCTCCGCCGGCACCGCCTTGCTGACCAGGAAGCCCTGGAAGCTGTCACATTCCAGTTCCTTCAGGATGTCGCGCTGGCCCTCGGTTTCAACGCCTTCGGCGACCACGCGCATGCCCAGGCTGTGGCCCAGTACCACCAACGCGCGCACGATGGCCACGTCGGTCTTGTCTTGCGGCGTGCCCATCACGAAGCTGCGGTCGATCTTCAGTTCCTGCACCGGGAATTGCTTGAGGTAGCTCATCGACGAATAGCCCGTGCCGAAGTCGTCGATCGACAGCTCCACGCCCAGCGCACGCAACTCCAGCAGCAGCCGGCGCGTGTTGTCCACGCGGTCCATCAGCATGCTCTCGGTCAGCTCCAGCACCAGTTGGCCCGGTGCCACGGCGTTGCGCTGGATGGCCGCACCCACCACGCCGGCCAGTGCGCCCGACACCAGGCCGTGGCGTGAAACGTTCACCGCCACCTTGATGTCGCCCAGGCCCGCGGCGCGCCAGGCGGCCATCTGGGCGCAGGCGGTGTTCACCACCCATTCGCCAATGCCCACGATCAGCCCGGTTTCCTCGGCGATTGGAATGAAGCGAGTCGGCGGCACCAGGCCAAGCTCGGGGTGCTGCCAGCGCAGCAGCGCTTCAGCGCCGATGATGCGGCCGCTGGCCAGATCGATCTTGGGCTGGTAGTGCAGCACCAGTTCGTTGCGTTCGATCACGCGGCGCAACTGCGTTTCCAGCAGCAGTCGCTCAAGTGAAACGTTGTTCAGCTCTTCCGAATAGAACTGGAAGTTGTTGCGCCCGCTGCCCTTGGTGTGGGCCGTGGCCGCGCCGGCGTTGCGCAGCAGGGTCTCGTCGTCACGGCCGTCGCCGGGGAACAGGGCGATGCCGATCGACGGCGTAATGAACAGGTCTTTGCGGTCGATCTCGAATGGTTTGGACAGGGCATTGACGATCTGCCGCGCCACGCGCGCCGCAGCGTCGGGTGAATTCAGCTTGGGCAGCAGCACGGCGAACTCGTCGCCGCCCAGGCGCGACAGTTGCAAGGCGTCGGCCCGGCGGCTGCGCGCCGCCCCACCATCGCGCCGCGTGCAGGCCAGCAGCCGCTCGGCCACCGCGGCCAGCAGCCGGTCGCCCGCCGCGTGGCCCAAGGTGTCGTTGACCTGGCGAAACCGGTCGAGGTTGATGTGCAGCAGGGCCAGCCCGTGCGCGCCGCCGGCCGCGGCGGCCAGCGCCGCGCGCAGCGTTTCGACGAACACGCGCCGGTTGGGCAGCCCGGTGAGCAGGTCGTCATTGGCCAGGCGGTCTTGATAGACCTTGAACACCAGCGAATTGCGCACCCGAATCTTCAACTCGCTGGCGTCGACCGGCTTGGCCAGGAATTCGGTCGCGCCCAGATCCAGCGCCTTGAGCTTGGTGGCGGTGTCGTTGGCCGCAGTGAGCACGATGACCGGCACGTAGCGCAGCACCGCGTCGTTGCGCAGTTGCTCCAGAATCTCGAAGCCCGACAGGCCCGGCATCATCAAGTCCAGCAGCAGCAGCCCGGGGCGGTGCAGGCGCATCATGTCCAGCGCCAGGCGCGGGTCGTTCACCGCAATGAAGCGCGTGTAGCCGGCTTCTTCCAGGTAGGTCTGTGTGACGTCGGTCATCATGGCTTCGTCGTCAACCATCATCACGGTCACGTCTGACAAGGCCATGCGCAGGCCGGCGCCGTCAGCCGTGCCTTCATCGCCGTCTTCGGCCGGCTCGTCGGTCTGCGCCAGCGCCTCCAGTTCGGCCGCCGCACTGGCCGCCCAGCGGTCGATGTCCTGTTCGGTCTTGAAGTCGATCTGCGGCAGCGGCAGGGCGTCCAGGCTTAGTTCGGTCATGTTTCCCACGTCTTCAGTCTCCCTGCCGGTCAAGCATCGGCCACGGCCGGCACCGCTGCCGGCTGCGCTGGCGGCACTTCCATACGATCGGCCATTTCCTGCAGTTGCTTGAGCCCGATTTGCAGGGCCGGCAGGTCGGCGTCCTTCGCAAGGCGTTCAAATTCACGCGCGGGCTCGAAGAATGCGTCGAACCCCACCGTGCCGCCGGCACCTTTGAGCCAGTGCGCCAGTTGCGCCAGCTCGGCCAGGTCTTGCCGCGCCAGGGCCTGCGCCATGGCTTGCAGCTTGGCCGGCAACTGCAAGGCGAAGCTGCGTGCCACCTTGGCCAGCCGCGGGTGCTGCGCCAGGCGCGAGCGGATGGGCTCGCGCTGCGCCTGCGTGGCGGCCACTGGCTGCTCAGGCCCGGCCACCGCGCCCAAGGCCTGCACGCCGACTTGCTGGCCGCCCAGCCGGCGCGCCAGCTCGGCCAGCATGCCGTCGATGTCCACCGGCTTGGTGAGGAAACCCGAGAACCCGGCTTCGTCGATCTCGCGCTCGAAGCCCTTCATGGCGTTGGCGGTGAGCGCCAGCACCGGAATGGTCACGCCGCGCTGGCGCAAGGCGCGGGTGGCGCTGAAGCCGTCCATCACCGGCATTTGCAGGTCCATCAGCACCAGGTCAACGCCGCCGGTGGCCACCGCGTCCAGCGCCAGCGCGCCGTTCTCGGCCTGCCTGACCTGCAAGCCCGCCGCTTCGAGCACCAGGCGCACCAGTTCGCGGTTCTCGGCGCCGTCGTCCACCACCAGCACGGTGGCCGCGGGGAAGGCCCATTGGGCCACCTCCTCCTGCACCCCCTGTTCCTGTGCAGCTTGCAGTTCAACCGGGTTGAGCCACGCCACGCCGTGCAACGGCCCGGTTTCGAAACTGGCGTGGAAGGTGCTGCCGCGCCCGGGCACGCTGCTGGCCGTGACGTCGCCGCCCAGCGCGCGCGCGATGCGCCGGCTGATGGCCAGGCCCAGGCCGGTGCCGCCGTACTGGCGCGTGGTGCTCGATTCGGCCTGCACGAAGGGCTCGAAGATGGCGTCGAGCTTGTCGGGCGCGATGCCGATGCCGGTGTCCATGACATCGACCTGCATGCGCGGCGGGCTGCCGTCGGCCTGCTGCACATTCATGCCCAGGCGCAGCGTGACCTCGCCCTGGCTGGTGAACTTCAATGCATTGCCCACCAGGTTGGTCAGCACCTGGCGCAGGCGAGACGGGTCGGTCAACACGTTGGCGGGCAGGCTTTCGGGGAAGTGCACGCTTAAGCCCACGCCCTTTTCAAGCGCTTTCACGTTCATCACCCGCAGCACTTCGAACACCACCTCGTGCACCGCACACGGAATTCGCTCAACGTCCAGCCGGCCGGCCTCGACCTTGGACAGGTCGAGGATGTCGTTGATCAGTTCGAGCAGATGCTGGCCGCTGCCGTGGATGCTGGCCAGGTAACGCTGCGTGTCCTGTGCACTTTGCTGGTAGCCGCGGCGCAGCAGCTCGGTGAAGCCCAGGATGGCGTTCATCGGCGTGCGGATCTCGTGGCTCATATTCGCCAGGAAGTCGCTCTTGGCGCGGTTGGCGGCCTCGGCTTCATCGCGCGCCAGGCGCAGCTCAAGTTCCTTTTCTTCCAGCTCGGTCACGTCGTCAAAACTCACCAGCACGCCGGCCGGTTTGCCGCCAGCACCGGGCACGGGCGAGCAGTTCACCATGAAGCTGCGGCGCGCGCCGGGGCTGGCTTCACGCCCACTGCCGGCCAGTTCCAGGTAGACCATGAAGTTGTGCCGTGGCGCGCCGTCGGTCAGGCAGGCCGACCAGGGCGTGTCATCGGGGTGAATGCGGGCCTGCGCGCTGTTTGTCCACGGCAACAGCGTGGCGGCCTGGCCGGTGAGCGCGTCGGCGCTGCGGCCCACCTTGTCGGCAAAGGCCTTGTTGGCCAGCACGATCTGGCCGCGCGGGTCCAGCACCAGCAGGCCATCGGCCAAGGTGTCGAACGCGGTGCGCACGCGCCCGGGGATGACCTTGGAAGGGTCGAGGTGGCGCAGCATGCGCCGCAGGTAAAAGTAGAACAGCACGAAGCAGGCCAGCGCCACCGCTGCGATCAGCTGCACCGGCGCCAGCGTGAACACGCCCCACCAGGCCGGCGGGCGCAGCGGCGTGAAGCGCAGCTCGACATGGCCCCAGCGCTGCGCGCCGGCCTGGATGGGCACCACCAGTTGCGAATCGGTGGAAATGCCGCCGGCCGGGGCCTGCCAGTGCGGCGCATGCGCACCCGCCTGCACCAGCAGCTCGCCGTCCTGGCGGCGCACGCCGATGCTTTGCAGCTCGGGGTTGCGTCGGGCAATGAAATTCAGCACATGGGCCAGCCGCTGGTTGCCGTCGTCGTCGATCAGCTCCGTGGCGCTGATGGCCACCGCCTCGGCCAGGGCCATGCGGCCGCTGCGCAGCGCGGCGTCGCGGTCGGGCACCAGGCCGAAGTACAGGCTGACCAGCAGCACGCTGGCCACCAGCGAGCTCAGGCCCAGGGCCAGGTGAAAGCGGGTGGACAAGCCTTTCATGCCACGGTCTCCTGGAGCGGGGGTTCAGCGCGCTGTGCGGGTGGCGGCGCAGCCGGCCGGCGGATCAGTTGCCGCGCCTTGCTGAACAGCTTTTCCAGCGGGTCGTCCGGCGCGGGCGAAGCGGCGCCATCGTCATCGTCGTCATCGTCGCCGCGCTTGAGTCGCGCCAGCACCGGCAGCGGGTCCATGCCAGCCCAGGCCGGCAGCGCAGACATCAAGGTGGCCACCAGCACGCCGCCGCGTGCCAGCCACAACACATAGCCCACCGACAGGCTGGCCGACACCATGGCGGTGGAGCCCACCACGTCGCGCTCAATGCGGCTTTCCTGGCCCAACTCGTCGCGCACGCGGTCCAGCGCCTGCGTGTAGCTGCGCTCGCGCAAGGCGGCCACCACGTCCTGCACGCCCAGGCGGGCGGCGGCCAAGGCCGTTGAATCGTCGCTCGGCAAGCCCGGCAGCACGGCGGCGTCGCTGAAGGCCAGCGCGCGCAGGTGGCCGCGCGGTGGCGGCGTGTCGCCGCCCGGCGCCTGGGCACGCAGGGTGCTGGCAGTGCCGGCGTCCAGCGCCAAGGTGCCCGTGCCCGGTGCCGCGTCGCTGCGCACGGGTGCGGGCGCTGCCATGGGGGCGGCGTTGGTGCCGGCCTCAGGCGACGGGCTGGCCTCCTGGCCGGCTGTGGCCGGCGCCGCGACGACCAACGCGGGCTCGGGCACGGCCTGCGATGGCGCCAGCGGCGCTGGCGGCGCAGGGTCAAGCAGCGCCACCTCCAACACCTGGGCCGCGGGGCCCGGCACGGTTTGCGCGCCATCGCTCAGCGCCAGGACATAGTCCACCGCCAGACCCGAGGTGTCGCGCACGAAACGCACCAGGCCGGCCGAAACCTGGCCCTGGCTGAACGCCAGCAGCGGCTGGCCCGGCGCCGTGGCAAGTTCGAACTGCCCGCCCTGCACGCCGCTGAGTTGATATTGCAGATCGGCAACCGGGGTGTCGGGGTCGGTGCTGACGAAGTCGAGCCGGCCCAAGGCGCCCTCGAGCCGCAACTGGTTGCGCAGCACCTGCGGCGGCTCGTCAACGTTCGTCACCGTCACCACAAGCCGCTGCTGCGCGCTCAGGCCACCATCGCTGGCGCTGACCAGCACCTCGTAGCGCCCGTCGCCGTCGGCATCGCCCGGCGCTTCGCGGTCGGGTGGGTTGACGAAGCGCAGCGCGCCGCTGGCCGCATCGATGCTGAAGGCCAGCGCGTCGGCGCCGCCGCTGATGGCGAAGCTGAAAGTGGTGGCGCCATCGGCATCGCTGGCGTTGATGCTGGTCAGCGCCACGGCGTTCTCCGGCGCCGCCAGCACCGCCTGCGCACCGCCGCCGTGGCTGGTGATGAGCGGCGCGTCGGCCACGGCCTGCACGGCCAGGCCGGCGGCGTTGGCCACCGCGCTGCTGGCATCAGCCACCTGGTAGGTGAACGTGACGGGGCCGTTCCAGTCGCGCTGCGGGGTGAAGATCCAACTGCCATCGCCGCGGTCGAACAAGTTGCCGCGGCCACCGAGCACGGCCAGGCCGCTGGCAGACAGGGGGTCGCCATCGGCGTCACTGGCGCCGGCCAGCAGCTCGGCCTGGGTGATCAGGCGCACGCCGTCTTCGGCCATGACATCCAGATCCACCGGCGCGGCCAGGGGTGTTTCGTTGACGTTGGTCACGGTCACGAAAACGCTCTGCAGCACCACCGCCCCGGCGCTGTCGCTGGCCCGCACCTGCACCTCGTAGACGTTGTTGCCGTCGGCATCCACCGGCGCTTCGTGATCGGGCACGCTGGCGAACAGCAGCCGGTTGGCGCCGTCGATGATGAACCGTGCGGCGTCGGCACCGCCGTTGATAGCCAGGCTCACCGGCTGCGACTCGGGGTCGGTGGAGGTCAGGGTGTGCACCAGCATGCTGCCTTCGGCCACGGCGGCAGTGGCCGGCGAGGTCACCGTGGGCGGCGTGTTGCTGCTGCCAGCGGTGACCACGGTTAGGCTGCTCAGGTGGCTGGCCAGTGGCTCGCCGGCCACGCTCAACCCGATGCCCGCGCCGTCGAACAACAGTTGTCCACTGGCCAGCGTGCCGCCGTTGCGTTCGGTGCGCGTGATGGTGAGCGCCACCACGTCAAAGCTGCCGTGCGCCACGCCGGCAACGGTGTCGCTGCCGTTGACCGCCACCAGCAGCGTGCCGGCCGCCAGCACCGTGCCGTTGAAGCTGGTGGCCTGGGTCAGCAGGTGCAGGCCCTGGATCGGATAAGGGTCGGCCGGCGCGCCGGCCAGGCCCAGTGTGGCGCCGTCAAGCAGCAACTGGGTGTCGGTCGTCTGCGTCAGCGCGCCCACGCCGGTGCCGATCACGCCGAGCGTGTAGACGTTGTTCTGCAGCGCCGCGGTCGAGTGCGCCAGCACGATCGTGCCGGCCGGCAGCAGCGTGCCGCCCACCAGGGTGTCGGTTTCGACGATCGAGATCGCATGCGGGTTGTAGGGCGGTGAACCGGCTGTTGGTGCGGCATCGTGCAGGCCATCGTCCAGCAGCATCAGGTAGGTGCCGCTGGCGTAATTGCCGGCCAGGCTGGGGCGGAAGACGACGATGTCGCGCCGGTCGACCGTGAGGTCGTTGGCCGTGTCGCCATCACCCAGGTTCAGGCTCACAGTGGCCGGCGCGGCGCCCGGGTCGAGCACCAGCACCAGGTCGCCCGGGTTGAGCGCGAACTGGGTGCCGGTGGTGCCCAGCGTCAGCGTCGACTGCACATGGTGCAGGCCGCTGATCGGCGCGGGCGCGCTGAAGCCCGGCAACAGCGACACCGTGCCGCTGGTGCCGCCGCCGTTGACGTTGAAGCTGTCGCCCGCGTCGCCGTAGCGGGCAATCTGGCCGGCTGACCAACTGGTGCCGCCGGCCGCGGCCACCGGCCCGGCGGTGCTGAACCAGAGTTCACCGTTGGCCACACCACCAGCGCTAACGTTGAAGGTGAGCAGGTTGGGCACCAGGTCGAGGTCGGTGCCGCCGCTGGCGCTGCCGCCGTCGTCGCGCACCTGGAAGGCCAGCGTGGCGTAGGGGCTGCCGGCGGCCAACGCTGCCGGCACGAAGACGAGTTGGCCGGCATCGAGCTGCGCCACGGTGACGTCAGTGGCCGCCGCCAGCGCCGTGCCGTTCAGGCGCACGCTGCCCGCGCTGGGCGGTTGCACCCGCACCGACGCGAAGCCGTGGCCTTCGCCCGGCGCGTCGCTGAAACCGAAATCGGCGCGGGCCAGCGCCAGGCTGCCGTTGGTGGGCAATGCCAGCGTGGCATCGCTGCCGCGCGGCGCGTCGTTCACCGCCAGCACGCTGATCGCCACGCTGTCCGTGTCGGTCAAGCCAACGCCGTCCTGGCTGGACAGCACCAGGGTGTCGGCACCCACGTAGTTGGCATTGCCCAGGTAGCGCAGCGTGGCCAGGGTGCTGTTGATGTCAGCCGGGTTGCCGCTGAGCGTGAACGCAGCGCTGGCGTTAACCCCGGCGCTGATGCTTGCTGCGCCCGAGAGTGTCACCTGCAACGTGCCGTTAGAGACGCTGAGCGCGGTGGTGGCCAGCTCGTACAGGGCGACCCCGCCACCATCGTCGGGGTCGCTGACCGCAACGCCGGCGATCGCCGCGGCCATGTCTTCGAGCACGGCCTGCGCGGCCGGCAACGCATTCACCGGCGCCCGGTCGGCAGCCAGCGCTGATTCGTAGGCGCCGATGTCGGCGCTGCCCACACGCGCGCTGCCGCGCTGGTCGCTCACCGGCGCGGCCAGGGTATCGCCAGCGTCGATG
Organism: Burkholderiales bacterium; assembly: GCA_043756905.1. Lineage (GTDB taxonomy): Bacteria > Pseudomonadota > Gammaproteobacteria > Burkholderiales > Burkholderiaceae_C > Rubrivivax. Next base: position 8,761 of record JAYUQE010000476.1, read on the forward strand.
GCGGCGCTGCCCGGCAGCAGGGCGTGGGTGCGCGTCAAGCCGCCGTTGGCTTGCAGCGTGGCGTCGAGCCCGGGGTCGGTGTTGACCAGGTCACCCGGCTGCGCCAGGCCCAGCGTGTTGCCACTGTCGATGTTGCTGCCCAGGCTGGTGAGCGGCGTGTTGGCGTTGCCACCCACGTTGGCGGCGACGATCGTGTTCAACAGCGAGGCACTGCCGGTGTTGAACAGGAACACCCCGCCGCCACTTGCGGCACTGTTGAAGGCGATGGTGGAGCTGTCGATCGTGACGGCTTGCCTGGCATACAGGCCGCCGCCCGATCCGCTGGTCTGGTTGCCACTGAGCGTCACATTGCTCAGTTGCAGCGTAGCGCCAACGCCGCCGCTGTACAGGCCGGCACCATCCTCCGTTGCCAGGTTGTTGCTGACGGTGGCGCGGGTCAGGCTCGTGCTGCCGCCGTCGTTGTACAGACCGACGCCCGTGCGGCCGCTGTTGGCATCGAGCGTGGAGTCGATGATCACCAGTGTCGACTTGAAGTCGTAGATGCCCGCGCCGTAGCTGCCCGTGTTGGCGGTGACGCGCACGTCGTTCAAAGTCAGGCTGGAGCCGGCGAATTCGACGTTGATGCCGCCCCCCCAGTTGGCGCCGACGGCGCCACCCTGGACCGTCAGCCCGCTCAGGCTGGCTACGGCGCCGGAACGCAGGTCGAACACGCGATCGATGCCCGCGCCGTCGACGATCGTCAGCGCCGAGCCCGCGCCCTGCAGGGTCAGCGTGCCGCTGAGGTTGAGGTCGCCCGTCAGCGCCGCCTTTTCGTTCGTGCCCGGCCGGGTCAGGGTGAATGTGCCTGCCGGCAGTTGGATGACGTCGGCGCCGGCCGTGTTGTTCGCCGCGATCACCGCTTCACGCAGCGATATCTTGCCATCGGCGCCGGGGCTGGCAATCAGGGCCTCAAGCGAACCGGTGCTGCCGTCAACCACGTCGGCGGTGGTCGTCACGACCAGCGGGCCGGCAATGTCGGTGATGGCCACGTTGATGGCCTGGTTGACGCCCAGCGTGCCGTCGAAGGCGCGCACCGTCATCGCGTAGACGTTGTCCACGTCAGCGTCGGTGGGCAGCTCGAAGTCGGGCACGTCTGCGCTGCGAAAGCTGAGTGCGCCGCTGGCCGGGTCGATCTGGAACAGCGCCGCGTCGGCACCGCCGGCGATGCTGTAGATGAGCGCATCGCCATCGGGGTCGGTGGCCGTGACGGTGGCCACGGCCGCCGTGTTCTCGGCCAGCGACAGGTTCGCACTGGCGCCGCCGCCGTTGCTGGTGATGGCGGGCGCGCCGTTGCTCACATCGAACGTTAATGTGCGTGGCACCGGGTCGAGGTCGACGCCGCCGTCGGCGCTGCCGCCGTCGTCGCGCACCTGGAAGCCCAGCGTGGCATAGGCCGTGCCGCTGGCCCCGGCGGCGGGCGTGAAGACCAGGCTGCCGGCATCGAGTTGCGCCACCGTCACTTCGGTGGCGCTGGTGATGGACACCCCCGCCAGGCGCAGCAAGCCGGCACTGGGGGCCTGCACCCGCACGGACTGGAAGGCATGGCCTTCGCCGGCGGCATCGGCAAAACCAAAGTCGGCGCGTTGCAGCGCCAGGCTGCCGTTCTTGTTAACCGCCAGCGTGGCCGCGCTGCCGTTCGGCGCGTCGTTGACCGCGGTCACGGCCAGGGTCACGCTGTCGGTATCGCTCAGCCCGGCGCCGTCCTGGCTGGTCAGCACCAGGGTGTCGGCACCCGTGTAGTTGGCGTTGCCCTGGTAGCGCAGCGTGGCCAGCGTGCTGTTGATGTCGGCTTGGCTGCCCGACAGCGCGAACGACGCACTGGCGTTGGCGCCGACGCTGATGACGGCACTGCCCGACAACGTGACCTGCAGCGTGCCGTTGGCCACACTGAGCGCGGTGTTGGACAGCTCGTGCAGCGCGGTTCCGCCGCCCTGATCGGGGTCGCTGACTGAGACGCCGGCGATCGCCGTGCTCACGTCTTCGAGTGCCGTCTGCGCAGCCGGCAGCGCATTCACCGGCGAACGGTTGGCGCTCGCCAGCGCCAACTCGAAGGCCCCGATGTCGGGCGCGCCGGACCGCGCCACGCCGCGCTGGTCGGCTGCCGGTGCGGCCGGGTTGCCGTTGTCGATCGCCGGCGATCCCGCCTGCAGCGCATGCGTCGGCGCGAAGCCCCCATTGGCCGCCAGTGGATCCAGATTGGCCGCGACGAATCTCCTGTCGGTGCCATCAAGCAACCCGGCGGAGCCGCCGGTGTCCAGGTTATAGCCCAGCGACTGCTGGGGATAGATGAAGCGGTTGTTGCCGCCGGTGTTGTTGGCCAGGATCGTGTTGCCGATGCTGATCGCGTTGCTGGCCGCGGTGTAAAGACCGCCGCCACCGAAGGCGGCCGAGTTGTACGCGATCGTCGAGTTGGTGATCACGTAGCCGGTCTGGTTGGTGTACAGGCCGCCGCCCTGGGCGGTGCCGGTGCCGACGTTGCCGCTGATCGTGCTGTTGTCGATGGTCAGCGCCGGGCCGATGGAGTAGATGCCGGCACCGCGCGTAGCGGTGTTGTTGTCCACCGTCACCCGGGTCAGCGTGGCCGAACCGCTGTTGTTCAGGCCGCCCCCCGTGACAGTGGTGGCGTCGCCGTTGCCCGTCAAGCGCACGTCCGCCAGCGTCGTGTTGCCCTGGCTGTAGATGCCCGCACCACTGATGGCCACGTTGGCCGTGACGATCACGCTGCCCAGGTTCAACGCCGCGCCCAGGCCGACCGCAATGCCGCCGCCCTGCGGCCCGCCGTCGCCGTCGCGGATCGTCAGGCCCGAAAGCGTGCTCGCGCCGCCCAGCACGTCGAAGACCCGGTCCAGGCCGTCGCCATCGATCACAGTGGTGGCCGCACCGCTGCCCAGCAGTGTGATGGACGCCGTGATGTCGAAATCGCCCGTGGCGTTCAGTTCTTCGCCAGCACCGGCGCGCGTGATCGTGTAGGTGCCGGCAGGCAGCACAAGGGTGTCGCTGCCCGGCGTGTTGTTCGACGCGCTGATCGCCTCGCGCAGCGAGATCAGGCCATCGGCGCCAGGGTTGGCCACCAGCGCTTCGATCGAGCTGACATCGCCGTCCAGCACGTCGGCCGTGGTCGTCACCGCCAGCGGCGAGCCGACGTCGGTGACGGTGATGGTCAGCGCCTGCGTGCTGGTCAGCGTGCCGTCGGACCCGCGCACCGTGACCTCGTAGACATTGTTCAGGCCGACATCGCCCGGCGCCTCGAAGTCGGGCAGGTTCGCGGCGTTGAACGTGAGCACGCCGGTGCCCGGGTCGATTTGGAACGCGACAGCATCGGCGCCCCCGGCGATGCTGTAGGTGGGCGTGGTGCCATCGGCGTCGCTGGCCTGCACCGTGGTGACCAGGCTGGTGTTCTCCGCCACGCTGATGGCCGCCGTGGCGCCGCCGCCGTCGCTGGTGATCACCGGCGCGACCGGGCTGGTGGGTTTGATCGTCGTGGCCAGCAGCACCCAGTTGTTTGACGCGCCGGCCCCGCTGGTGAAGCTGTGGCTCATGGTCACCGCCGCCGCGCCGGGCTCGGTGCTGCTGACGGCCCATACGTCGCCAGCGGCGATGCCGTTGCTGTCGCTCCAGGCCTGCGCCTGGCCGGGGCCGACGCTGTGGCCCGTCACACGCAGTGCACCGGCAATATCGAGCACGCGCTCACCAAGCGCCGAGGCCACGGCCAGTGTCGGCGCGGCGTCGTTGGACGCAGCGTTCCAGACCGGCCCGGTGGGCGTGGTCTGGTCTACACCCGTGAAGCTGATCGCGCCGGCCACGATCCGGGTGCTGCTGGCCGTGTTCACCTCCACGCTGGAGCCGCCGACCTGGGGTGACTTCAGTATCCAGACCTCCGCGCGCACCTCATTGCTGCTGCTCGTGGCCGAGGCAAGTAGGGTCAACGCACTGCCGTTGTATGTGACGGAGGTGACCGGCACATCGTTGGCCGACATGACCTGCACGACCAGCAAGCGGTTGGCCCCAGCGGCCACCGCATGGGCGAAGCTGAGGGTGGACTGGGTGCCCACGGTCGCCCCCGAGCTGGTGCCGGTTTCCGTGATTGCCAGCACGCCCGTGAAGCTTTGTTGCAGCCCGGCCTGCGGTGCAACGGCGGCGTCGATGCGCCCGGTGCTGTATTCCAGCGCCCAGTCACCACCGCCGGCGGCGGCGCCGGTGAGGTCGGTCGAGGCGGCGACATCGGCGCCGGTCAGCGCGGCCAGGCTCGCCGCCACCGCCTGGCCGTCCGGGCTGGCGGCCACGTCGCAACCGTAGAGCAGCAGGTCAGCGTTGGCGCTCAGCGCTGCGCCCCACTGCGCGAATTCACCCGCCCGCGCCAGCAGGCTGCTGGCATCGAGCTGCGCCGCACCGAGCCGCAACACGCCGTCGCTGCCATGGCCCAGCAGGTGCACCGCCGTCACGCCCTGGCGCTGCGCCAGCGCGTGGCCGATGACGGCGATGCCATCGGCATCAGCTTCGATGGCCACCACCTCGATGGCGCGGCCGCTCGCGGCCTGCACGGCCAGGTCGTGAATCAGCGCCTGCGCCTGCGGCAAGGCCAGGTCGATGAACGCGACTTCATGCGCGCGCGTGGCCTGCAACTCAACGCCGCTTTGTTCGAGCCAGCTCGGCTGCAACTCGCCCAGGCCGGCCAACACGGCCGGGGCCAGGTCGGCGGCGTACAGGATGCGCGGCTCCAGCTCTTCAAGCAGCGGGGCCAGGTGGGGTTCGCGAAGCATGGGGTGCTGGCCTGTGTTCAACCGGCCTTGCGCGCCGCCACGGGGGTGGGCGCGGCGGGCACGGCGGGTGCGGCGGCCGTGTCCGCTGCATTGAGCAGTTTGCAGCGCGCCCCGGCCGGCAGCTTGTGCCCCGGGTTGGGCAGGCTCAGGCGCACGCGAAAGGTGTTGCTGGCGGCGTCGATCATCGCGTCGACATGCGTCACCCGTGCGCTCACGGCGGCGGCGCCGGGCAGCTCGGGCAGCACGCTCAGGCGCTCTTCCGGCGCCACGCTGCCGAAGCGGCTGGCCGGCATCACCAGTTCCACGCGCAGCGGGTTGAGCATGGCCAGGCGCAGCATCGGCTTGTCTTCGACGCGCTCGCCGACGTTGATGAAGCGTTCGGTGACCACGCCGTCGAACGGGCTGCGCACGATGCGCTGGCGCAACTGCGCGCGCACCACGCCCAGTTCGCGCGCCGCCACCACGCGCTGGCCGCGCGCCTGTTCGAGCTTCTGTGCGGCCACGTCGAGTTCGGCCCGCGCCTGCTCGGTGGCCTGGCTGGAATAGAAGCCATCGGCCTGCAGCTCCACCGCGCGGGTGTGGCGCTGGCGCGCGAGTTGGAGGTTGGCCACGGCAGCGCGCTCATCGGCGTCGATGGTCGAGCGCGCCTCTGCGGCCTCGACACCGGCCTGCTCAACGTCACTTTGCAGCAGCACCAGGGCCTGGCCGGCGCGAACGCGCTCGCCGCTGTCAGCCCGCAATTCCTGCACCACGCCCACCACCGGCGAGCCGATGTCGGCCACGCGCTCGGGGCTGATCAGGCACGCCACGGCCTGGCTGCGCAGGCCGCTGCTGCGCGGCGCCGGCACGGCCCCTGCGCCGGGAGCTGCCGGCGCTGCCGCCGGCGGCTTGGCCGCCGACACGGGTGCTGGGCTGGCCAGCGGCGAGTTCATGGCCAAGGCCAGGTTCATGCTGCTGCCCGGCATGGGCGGGCTCACCGGCCCGGCCGCTGCCGGCAGGCTGGCCCAGGCGGCCAGGCACGCAGCAGCCAGCGCAGCGCTCACCGGGTGCATGCGCCCGCGCACCAGCGCAATGGCGGCAGCCCTTACACGTGCAGGTTGTTGAAATTCAAGCGTCGTTGCCATAGCAGTTCCTGTTCAAGCCATTGCCGGCGCAGCTTGCGCTGGCCACTTTCAGTTCGTGCCTGCATCCAGGCGGCCAATGCGCGCGTGGCCAGCGCCGCCAGCGTGCCATGGCGCCCGGCGCAAGGCTCCGCAAAAAAGCGGCCCAGGGCGCGCGCCCAGGCGCTGGCGGCCCAGGCCTGGGCATCCAGTGCATGCCAGGTTTCGGCACTGCCGGGCTCGCCCTGGCGGCCGGCGCGGCCGCACAGTTGCCGGTCAAGCCGGCTGTTAATGTTGTCTTGCGCGTTGATGACATGCAGCCCGCCGAGCAACGCCACGCCGGGGCCGAGCAGGATGTCGGTGCCGCGCCCGGCCAGTTGCGTGGCCACGGTGAGCGCGCCGCGCGCGCCGGCGCCGGCCACGATGGCGGCTTCATCAGCGTCGTGCCGCGCATCCAGTACGCGGTGCGCCAGCCCGGCCGCCGCCAGCGCGGCCGAAAGGGCGCGCGACGCCGCCACGCTGGCGGTGCCCAACAGCACCGGCCGGCCCTGGGCATGCAGTTGCGCCGCGCGCAGCACCAGCGCCGCCTGGCGCTGCGCGCTGCCGGCAAACAGGCGCGGTGCCAGCGTGCGGCGGCGCAAGCGCAAGCGCAGCGGCACGCGCCACAGTTCGCGGCCGTAGCACGCGCGCAGTTCAGCGCGGCATTCGCGCAGCGTGCCGCTCATGCCGGCCAGCAGCAGGTAGCGGCCGAAGAAGGCCTGCACGCTGGTTTGCGCCCGGGTGGCGGCCAGCGGGCTGGCGCGGCAACCTTCTTTCAGCTCCACTAGCAGGTGCAGGCCGCGCTGCCATTGCCGGCCCGTGGCGACGCGGCCGGTGGCGGCGTCAAGCAACTGCACGGCGCCGTCACATACCAGGTAATTTCTTTCGTTATGCAGCAAATGCAAGGCGGTGAGCGCCTGGCTCAGCAGCTCGTGGCGGTGGCGCCGGTTCAGCCAGGCGCCGCCCAGGCCGGCGGCAAGCTGTTCGATGTGGTCGTCAGCGCCGCTCAGCCATTGCACCTGCTGCAACTGCGGGTCGGCACGGAAATGCTCGCCTTCGCGCAGCGCGCGCGCCAGGTGCAAGGCCTGGTAGCAGGCGGCGCGCTGGGCCGCGTCGTCCACCGCTTCGGCCAGGATCAGCGGCAACGTGGCTTCGTCGATCAGCAGGCTGTCGGCTTCATCGACAACGGCCATGCACAGGCCACGCAAGCGCGGCGGTAGCGCTTGCGTTTCATGCTGCGGGCGCGGCAGCGCTTGCCCATCCAGGCTCTGGCCCGCGAGCTGGTCGCGCAAGTAGTCAAACGCCACTTCGCGCGCCGTGGCGTAACAGATGTTGGCGGCGTAGGCGCTGCGGCGTTGTGTTTCACTGCTGTGGCTCAACACGCCACCCAGCACGGCGCCGACACTCAAGCCCAGGCTGGCGTACAGGGGCCCAAGCTGTTCGGCATCGCGCGCCACCAGGTAGTCGTTCACCGTCAGCACATGCACCGGCACGCCGGCCAGGGCAGCCACGGCGGCGGCCAGGGCGGCGGCCAGGGTCTTGCCTTCGCCGGTGGCCATTTCGACCAATTGGCCGCCCAGCATGGCGCGCGCGGCGCATAACTGCACGTTGAAGGGGTCACGGCCCAGGCTGCGCTGCGCCGCGGCGGCTACGCAACCCAAGGCCTGCGTTTGCAGCGCAGGCTGATCAGGGCCAAAACCGTGTGCGGCAAGCTGGGCACGCAGCTCATGCAAGGCGGTTTGGTGATCTGCAGCGGGGCGCGCGGCCCAGGCCTGCTGCTGCGCACGCACCTGGGCCAGCCAGCGCATGTGCGAGCGGCCCATGACGGCGCGCTGCACAGGCGCCAACACGGCCGCCACGGCATCACCCGCGCGGCACACCATGGCATGCCAGGCCGCCGCCGGCGCAAACGCGCCCGGTGGCGGCCAGGCGCGCAACGGGTAGGCGCCAAGGCTCAGGCCAGGGCTGGGTAGTGCGGGAGCGAGGGCCGTGCGCATCATTGCCCGGGGTTGAAGTGCTTGAGGAAGACTTGCTGCATGGCGTTGGCCGCTTGCAGCGCCAGCGGCGCCAAGCCATGGTCAAAACGCACCCAGGCGCGGCCGCCCACGCGCTCGCCCAGGCTGGCGGGCAACTGCACATCGGCCAGCACCACGGCACGCTGCGCCTTCAGGCCTTGCGGGTCGACCGGGTCGGTGGGCACGCTGCCGCCGCCGCGGTCGCCCAAGGCCGCGCTGGGCAGTTGGGTCACCGCGCCGGTGCCGTCGCGCAACAGCTTCGCGGCATGCGCGGGCGCGCCGATTTCGGCCAGGCGCACGCTCACGGCTTGCGTGCGCTCATGCAGCAAGGCCGCTTGCTCCTGGCCCACGGCCACGCGCACCAGGCTGGGCGAACCGTCCATCACCTGGCCCACCAGCGTGCCTTGCTTCAGGTAGCGGCCGCTCAGGTCTTGCGCCTGGGCCAACTGCAAACGCCCGGCCATGCCGGCGCGCAAGGTGAGTTGTTCCTGGCGTTGCAGGCAGCGCTCAATTTGCACCTGCAAGGCCGCGGCTTCGCGCTCCAGGCTGGCCGCGCGCGCGGGTTCGCTGCGCTGGGCCTGAATGCCTTCAGCATCGAGCGCCGCCACGCGCGCTTCGAGCGCCTGGCACTCGGCGCTGAGCATGGGCGCGGCCAGGCGCAGCAGCGGCTGGCCCGCTTGCACCTGCTGGCCAGGCTGGACCAGGATCTCCTGCACAAAGCCTGCGCTGGCCACGCGCAGCAAGGCGGCATCGGGCAACCACACCACGCCGGGCACCACGCTGGCAAAGGGCAGGGGCAGCGCGGCCAGCGCCAGCAGCGCCACGCCCAGGGCCCAGCCACGCCGGCGCGCACGCTGCGTACCGGGCTGGTTGTGCGGCAGGCGCTTCAAGTGCTGCACCAGGCCCCAGGCCGGGCGCAACACGCCGGCCCACAGCAGCAGCGCGGCCACCACCAAGCCGAACAGGAAGGACAGGCTGCCCAGCCAGGCGACCACGGCACAGGCAATGAGCACGCGCCACAGCAGGGAAGCCGGCGCGTGGGCCCAGAGCCAGGCGCGCTCGCCTGGCGCCGCGTGCAGCGGTTGCGCAAGCGTTTCACCTAACACCTGGCTGCGCAGGCATTCCAGCCAGTGCTGCGCGCTGCGCCGCGCCAGGTTGGGCAACTCGAGGGCATCGCACAAGACGTGGTAGCCGTCAAAGCGGAGCAGCGGGTTGCCGTTGACCACAAGGGTGGAGACGGTGCCGATGAAGAACACGGCCAGGCCCACGTCATGCAACCAGCCCGGCTGGGCGTGCAGCGCCAAGGCCAGGCCCGCGGCGGCCAGGGCCAGCTCGACCATGATGCCGGCCGCACTGACCAGGGCGCGGCCGCGCGCTGAAGCCTGCAAGGCGCTGGCCGAGGCATCCACATACGGCACCGGCATGAACATCATGACCGTGACGCCCCATTGCGGCACCTGGCCGCCCAGGTGCTTCACCGCCAGGCCATGGCCCAGCTCATGCAGCGCTTTCACCACCGGGTAGCACAGCCAGGTGATGAGCAGCATGCGCGGGGTTTGCATCCAGACCGCCGCGTGATGCGTCAGCTCAACATGGTTCAGCGCCGCCGCCAAGATCATCCACAAGATGGCGGCCAGCCACAGGCCCAGCGCGGTGCGCGTGAAGGCGCCGCGCGCATACGGGCTCAGCGCGGCCAGCAAGGCATCGGGCCGGCCAAAGGGCAGGCGAAACGACAGCAGCGTGTTGGCGGGGGCGCCTGATCCGGCCGCACCACCCCGGGCGTCAAGCGGCTCGTGCAACACGCCCTGGGGCCCGAAGTCAGGCCGGCGGTCAAAGCTGATCAGCGCGGCGGCGTGCAGCCGGGCCAGCAGGCGCAGCAACTCGTCTTGCGTGGGTGCGGCGTCACGCTGTTCATGCAGCAAAAGTTCCCACAAACGTTGCAGGCTCAACTGCCCGTTGCAGCGCGCCACGAAGGCGTAGGCCGCGGCGTTCAGGCGGTGGCTGCGCGCGCCATCACCGCGCTGCAAGACATGCCACACGGCGCGGCGGTAGGTCACGCGCTGCACACGCGCCTGCGCATCGAGCTGCGGGCGCAGCGCGGCGACGCGAAACCACTGCGCGCTGGTCAGGCTTTCAGTCACCCTAACCACTCCCACCACAGCAGCCGCAGCGCCTGCACCAGGCGGCGCGAGGCGTTCCACAGGGCCGGCGCCTGGCCGGTGGTGATGTGGGCGCTGCCTTGCAGGCCGGCGCGCAGCTCGGCGCCGCTGCTTTCAAGCTCGGCCTGCACCTCGTAAACATTGCGCCCGTCGACCACCGTGGCCATGGGCGTGATGCGGCTGACGCGAATGGCCTGGGTCTGCCAGGGCAGCGCAGAAAGCGCCACCGTGCCGGCCTGGCCGAGCTGAACGGCGGCGATGTCGCGCTCGTCCACTTCAACCATCACGCGATAAGCGTCCAACGGGGCCAGCGTCATCAGCTCGCTGCCTTGCTGCAAGGGCGCACCCAGTTGCTGGCTCAAATCACCGCGAATCACCACGCCGGCAAACGGCGCCGTGATGTGCGTGCGCGCCAGGCGGGCGTTGACCAGATCGAGCTGCGCCTGGGCTTCGGCAGCGCGCGACTGGTTGATGACGAGCTGCGTGCGGTTGGCCCCGGCATGCGCCGCGCTGTAGGCGTTTTCGTGCTGCGCGAGCTGGCTTTCCCAACGGGCGCGTTCCACCTGCAAGTCTTGTTCGGCCAGTTCTGCCAGTACCTGGCCGGCGCGCACGGTGTCGCCAGGGCGCACATGCACCTGGCCCAAAAAGCCATCCGCCGGCGCCACCAGCACGCGCTGCACCGCGCCTTCCAGCCGGGCATGGCCGCCCACGCGCGTGGGCACCGGCACGAACAGCAGGCCCACCAGCGCCAGGCCCGCGGCCAGCGTGCCGTAGCGCAGGCCGTGGCGGCCTGGGTCGCGCAGCGCCTGCGCGGCAGCCGCCAGACCATCGCGCAACCGGCGATGCCAGGGCCGTTCATTCAAGGCCATCAGGCGCAGCACCGGCGCGGCCAGCAGGGCCAGTTGTTCCAGTTGCGCCAGTTCGGCGGCGCTCAGGCTGCCCGTGCCCTGGCGCTGCGCGCACAGCACACCCACGGCCTGGCTGCTGGCCCCCACACCCGCCAGCACCGGCACGCAGGCTGCGCCGCCGGGTTCGGCGCGCAGCAATGCCTGCAAGGCCAGGGTGATGCGCGGCTGCGCGCCTTCACGCGGCGCGGGCAGGCACAGGCTGCAAGATTGATCCAGGGCCTCGGCCATGGCGGCCACCAACTGCTGCGCCAGCGCCGAGTGGCGCGCCGGCAGGGCACCGGCCGAATAGGCCACCAGCTCCACATCCAGGCCGCGGCACAGGCCCAGGCTGACGCGCGCCAGGCCCAGCTGCGTGGCAATTTCGCGCACAAACGCTGCCGTGGCCGCCGCCAGATTGGTGTGCGACAACATGGCCACCTGCACCTGCACCTGCACCTGCGCCAGAGTGCGCAGTGCGGCCTCGGCCGTGCTGCCATAGGGTGGCGGTTGTGCCACCGCGGCAGCAGGTGGCGCAACAGGGCGCGGCGAAGCAAGGTGTTCGATCATCGGTGTCGCGCCACCCCTGGCCGCAGGCGCGCATGGGCAGCGCGCCTGCGGCCACAGGGCAGCAAAGGTCGTACACCGAGTTTGTGGCGCCCGCCTTGCCGGCAATGGCCGGAAATGCCGGGGTTTGGCGGCTTACACCAACGTGAGGTATTCCAGCGGCAGGCTGCGCACCGGTTTGCCGGTGGCGGCGTGGATGGCGCCGGGCGCTGCCGGCTCAAGGGAGATGTTTGCTTTGTTCATGGCGCGCCTCGGCCTGTTGCGCTGTCGAACGCGGCACCGCCGCTATACTGCGCCGCTTCGCGCCGTGCCGGCGTAGCTCAGTTGGTAGAGCAGCGCATTCGTAATGCGAAGGTCGGGAGTTCGACTCTTCTCGCCGGCACCACATCTTGAGGAAGTTGCAGGTGAATGCCTGCTAACTCATATCGTTTCAGGGCGCGCCCTCTGCAGGTGAGACGAAGGTCAGCGCTGCGCCCAATTGTCCGCGGGTGGCGGTTTCGAGTGCCGGCACCCGGCGATTCAGTTCGCGCATGCTGCGGCGCGTGTGTCGGCGTATAGCGCGTACAACAACCACGGCCCCGATTTCCCCACATCGAGTCAGGCAAGGGCGAAAGGGTCAGGCGGCCGCCGGGGCGCGCTGAACACGTAACGGCGCGGCCTTTAACTTCTGCGCGGCTTGCCATATGTCGTAGGCGCTTTGCTCGGCCAGCCAAAGCCGGGCCTCGCCGCCGCGTGCCACGCCCAACCAGGCTTCGATGCGCAGGGCCATTTCGGGCGATACGGCGGCGCGACCATTGGTTCGGGTCGATGCCGGCGCGGAATTCCTGAAAGCGGCGCGGTCATCAAGCTGCCCCTTCTGGCCGCTGTGCGCGCGCACGCGCCGGCCAGTCCCGCGCGCGACCCGGCAGATCGGGAAGTCCCCTAATCGCCGCGGCAGGAGTTCGACTATCTTCCGCGGCCACCATCAGCCCGATTGGGAGACCCCACATGCCCCGCTTTCACTTACCGCGCCGTCTGTCCCTGTCCGTTGCCCTGGCGCTGGCTGCCTTTGCCGCGCAGGCCCAGGTCAAGATCGCCTATGTCGACCCGTTGTCGGGTGGCGCCGCCACCATTGGCGAGCATGGCCTGAAGCACTTGCAATACCTGGTGGAGGTGATCAACGCCAAGGGCGGCGTGCTGGGCGGCCAGAAGCTCGAAGCCGTGGCCTACGACAACAAGGGCAGCCCACAGGAAAGCCTGGTGCAGGTGCAAAAGGCCATCGACGCAGGCGTGCGCTTCGTCACCCAGGGCAATGGCTCGGGCGCGGCCATCGCCATTTCTGAATTCGTGAGCAAGTACAACGAGCGCAACCCCGGCAAGGAAGTGCTGTACTTCAACTATGCCGCGGTGGACCCGGCGCTAACGAATGAAAAGTGCAGCTACTGGCACTTCCGCTGGGACGCCAACGCCGACATCAAGATGGCCGCGCTGACCAACTTTATGAAGGACAAGAAAGAGATCAAGAAGGTCTACATCATCGGCCAGGACTATTCCTTCGGCCACGCCGTGCGCAACTCCGCCAACCTGATGCTCAAGGCGAAGCGGCCCGATGTGCAGGTGGTGGGCGACGAGTTGCACCCGCTGTTGAAGATCACCGACTTTGCGCCCTACATCGCCAAGATCAAGGCCGCGGGCGCTGACTCGGTGATCACCGGCAACTGGGGCAACGACATGTCGCTGTTGCTCAAGGCCGCGGCCGATGCCGGCCTTGCGGTGAACTGGTACACCTACTACGCCGGTGGCGCCGGCGGGCCCACCGCGGTGAAGCAAACCGGGCTGGATCACCGCGTCTACCAGATCAGCGAATGGCACACCAATGTGCCGTCACCGGATATGGAAGCCTTTGCCGATGCGTTCTTGAAGAAGCACGGCGGCACCAGCCAGCAAGGCTGGTGGTACCTGCGCATGAAAAACCAGATGGAGATGTTCGTCAACGCGCTGAACGTCGCCAAGTCGGCCGAGCCCAAGAAGGTGGCCGCTGCGCTGGCGGACATGAAATACAAGAACGCGCTGGGCGCCGACACCTTCATGCGCCCGACCGATC
>JAYUQE010000477.1:0-7747 GCA_043756905.1 Burkholderiales bacterium
TTGTCATCAGCCTGCCGCTTTGCGCAAGCCGGTGCCACCACCATCATCTGCGGCCGCGGTGAAGACAAACTCGTGGCCGCGGTGGCCGAGATCAAAGCCTTTGCCGGCAACGATGCGAAGGTGTTCAGCTACTCGGTGGACATTGCCGATGAAGCCAGTTGCGCCGAATTCGTGAAGACCTTGCAGGAGCAACACGGCGGGGTGGATTTCCTGATCAACAACGCCGGCCGCTCGATTCGCCGCGCCATCGAGGCCAGCTACGACCGCTTTCATGACTTCGAGCGCACCATGCAGCTCAACTACTTCGGCAGCCTGCGCATCACCATGGGTCTGTTGCCGGGCATGGTGGCCAAGAAACGCGGCCACATCGTGAACCTCAGCAGCATCAGCGTGCTGGTGAACGCGCCGCGCTTTTCGGCCTACGTGGCCAGCAAAGCCGCGCTCGACGCCTGGACGCGCTGCGCCAGCAGCGAATTCGCTGACCAAGGCATCACCTTCACCACCGTGAACATGCCCCTGGTGCGCACGCCGATGACAGCGCCGACCAAGATCTACGACAGCATGCCCTTGCTCAAACCGGAAGAAGCAGCGGACATGATCGTCCAGGCCTGCGTTGAAAAGCCGGTGCGCGTGGCCACCCGCCTGGGCATCTTCGGCGAAGTGCTGCACGCCGCCGCGCCGCGCATCACGCAGATCGTGATGAACACCACCTTCCGCATGTTCCCCGACAGTGCCGCGGCCAAGGGCGACAAGGCCGCCAAACCGCAGCTTTCAGCCGAGGCGATGGCGATGGCGCAGATGATGCAGGGGATTCATTTTTGAATGCCATGAATGCGGCGGGTTGTGGAACGCAAAGTAAAAAGGACAAGGGAATGGTCATGTTGCGCAAGTTCGTTCTGAGTCTGGTAACCGTGTGGTGCGTGGCGCTCAGCGGCCCCAGCATGGCTACGCCCGAAAGGTCGTTCGCGCTGGTTTCGTTAATCGGCGACAAGCTCGATGTGGTCTTGGCCATGCCTGGCACGGGCAGCAACATCGACCGCAACCGCCGCGAGGTGATTACCGACCCCCGCGGCGTGATGGACACCGTGGCGCTGCGCCTGGCGCTGGCTGCGGTTCAGAAAGCGGTGCCGGGTGCCAGCGCCGTGGCCTTGGGCATGGCGCCATCAGCCTTGCATGAGCGCCAGGAGCGGCTGTTTGATGGTGACAGCGTCGCCTTGCCCGGGGCCTTGGTGGACGCCTTGGTCAATGCCAAGGCATCCCATTTGCTGTTGATCACCAAACGCCGCGCTGAAGCGCGTGTGCCCTTTCAGGAAGGGCACAAGGGCGTGGGTCAGGTGCAAGGGCTGGGTTTCTATGTCGATTTCCAGCAGGGGGTCATCCGCGGTGACAACCTCGATCTGGTTCGCGGCTATATCGCCCCCTTCGCCTACCTGCGGTTGTCGCTGGTGGACGTCATTTCCGGCAAGGTGCTCGCCCACGAGGCGGTGGAAGGCATGCGAACGGTGCCCGCCACACAGAACGCGAACCAGCAATCAGCGTGGGACGCCATGACGCCAGCGCAGAAGGTGACGGCCCTCGAACGATTGCTGCGTGAAGCGTTGGACGAGAGCGTGGCCAAGCTGCTTAGTCGCTGAGCTGCAACACCAGCTTGCCGAAATTCTCGCCAGTGAACAGTTTCGTTAACGTGGCCGGAAAGTCGGCCACGCTGCCACGTACGACATCTTCACGGCTGTGCATGCGCCCGTCCTTCAGGTGGCCGGCCAGCTCGGCAATGGCCTGTGGGAAGCGCGCCGTGTAGTCGAACACCACCATGCCTTCCATGCGCGCGCGGTTGACCAGCAGCGAGAGGTAATTCTTCGGCCCGGCCACCGCGCCGGTGGCGTTGTACTGGCTGATCGCGCCGCATATGACGATGCGCGCCTTGCGGTTGATGCGCGTGAGCACGATGTCGAGGATGTCACCGCCCACGTTGTCGAAATACACATCCACGCCCTTGGGGCAGTGTTGCTTCAAGCCGTCTTTCACCGTCCCGGCCTTGTAGTCGATGCAGGCGTCAAAGCCCAGCTCCTTCACCACGAACGCGCACTTGGCTGCGCCGCCGGCGATGCCCACCGCGCGGCAGCCCTTGAGCTTGGCCAATTGGCCCACGGTCTGCCCCACGGCGCCCGCTGCACCTGACACCACAACTGTTTCTCCGGCCACCGGCTGGCCCACGTCGAGCAAGCCGAAGTACGCCGTCATGCCCGGCATGCCCAGCACGTTGAGCCATTGCGCCACGCTGCCCAGACGCAGGTCGATGCGCGCCACGCCCTTGAGCATGTCGGGCGTGAGCACGGTGTGGGTCTGCACGCCAGGGCCGAAGCTGAGCTGATCACCCACGGCGAACTTTAAGTTCTGCGACGCCAGCACCACGCCAATGCCGCCGGCGCGCATGACCTCGCCAATGCCCACCGGCGGGATGTAGCTCTTGCCTTCGTTCATCCAGCCGCGCATGGCCGGGTCGAGCGACAAGGCCAGCGTCTTGACCAGCACCCCGCCCTCGGGCAACTCGCCCACCGGTTCTGTCGTGATCTGCCAATCGCTGGGCTGGGTGTTGCCCACCGGCCGGGCGGCCAGGCGCACTTGCTGGTTGATGAGGCTGGTGTGGGCGGGTGCGGTCATGGTGGTTCTTCAGTGGCAGGAGGGTGCGGCGGGTGCGGCGGGTGTGGCGGGTGTGGAGTTAGGCAGGCGTTGACTTCAAGCGTGACATGGCGCAGTGCCGTGAGCGTGTGCAGGCGGGCGCGGTACACCGCAGGTGCCAGCGGCCGATCGGCTACCACGCTGATGATGGCGGCGTGGGCCTGGGCGCCGATTTGCCACACGTGCAAATCGGCCACCTTGGCGTCGCCATCGGCCTGCACCAGCGTGCGCACCTGATGCGCCAGGCCGCTGTCAGCGCTGGCGTCGACCAGGCTGCGGGCCGCGTCGCGCCACACCGGCCAGGCCCAGCGCGCAATTACCACGGCGCCGAGCAAGGCCACCGCCGGGTCGAGCCAGCGCAGGCCCCACCACAGGCCACCGGCCAACGCCGCCAGGGCTAACACCGAGGTGAAGGCGTCGGCCAGCACATGCAGCGTGGCGGCGTGGAAGTTGGCGTCGCGCGGGCCAGGTAGCTGGGCGTGATCATGGGCATGGCTTGCCCCGTGACCGTGCCCATGATCATGAGCGTGCCCGTGATCATGGCCGTGGCCGTGGTGCGAATGCCCGGCGTGGCCCGGCGTGTCGCCCGGCGTCGCGCGGGCCAGCAGCCAGGCGCACAACAGGTTCACCGCCAGGCCGATCGCCGCCACGACCAGCGCTTCGCGGTAAGCCACGTCGCGCGCCGCGCGCAGCGCCGCCACGGCTTCGACCACCAATGACAAGGCCACGGCGCCCAGCAACAAGGCGCTGGTGTAGGCGGCCAGCATCTCGATCTTCCAGCCACCGAAGGCAAAGCGCTGGCTGTGCGCGGCGCGGCGTGCCAGGTCGATGGCCATGGCTGCGCCACCCAGCGCCAGGGCATGCGTGCCCATGTGCCAGCCGTCGGCCACCAAGGCCAGCGAGCCGCTCCAATAGCCCACCACCAGCTCGCCCAGCATGGTGGCCAGCGTGATCAGGCTGACCTGCCACAGCGAGCGTGAACGCGCCGCCGCGCCGGCCAGGCCAAAGGCGTGGTCATGCGTGAAGGGGGCCAGGTCGTGTTGATGGTCGACCGGGTGGTCGGCCGGGTGGTCAGCCAGATGTTTGGCCGGTTGCGGTGCAGGGTGCATGGCCCTACTTTAAGGCCGGCGCCTTCATACAATTCGCGCGCCAACTCCGCTTGCCCAAACATGACTTCGCATCAACATCAGCCGATTGACTTGAGCCACATCGCACCACGCGACAAGGCCGAAATCCTGTCGCAGGCCTTGCCTTATATCCGGCGCTTTCATGGCAAGACCATCGTCATCAAGTACGGCGGCAACGCGATGACCGACCCGGCGCTGCAGCAGGCCTTTGCCGAAGACGTGGTGCTGCTCAAGCTGGTGGGCATGCACCCGGTCGTGGTGCATGGCGGCGGGCCGCAAATTGAAGACGCGCTGAACAAGCTGGGCAAGAAGGGCAGCTTCATCCAGGGCATGCGCGTGACCGACGCCGAGACCATGGAAGTGGTGGAGTGGGTGCTGGCCGGCGAGGTGCAGCAAGACATCGTGGGCATGATCAACTTTGCCGGCGGCAAGGCCGTGGGCCTGACCGGGCGCGACGGCGGCCTGATTCGCGCACGCAAACTGAAGTTGGTGGATCACAAGAACCCGGCCATCGAGCATGACGTGGGGCAAGTGGGCGAGATCGAATCGATCGACCCCAGCGTGGTGCGCGCGCTGCAAGACGACCAGTTCATCCCGGTCATCTCGCCGCTCGGTTTTGGCAAGGAAAACGAGAGCTACAACATCAACGCCGACGTGGTGGCCGGCAAGCTGGCCGAGGTGCTGAAGGCCGAGAAGTTGATGATGCTGACCAACACCCCGGGTGTGCTCGACAAGGCCGGCAAGCTGCTCACGAACCTGAGCGCGCGCGAAATTGACGAGTTGTTCGCCGATGGCACCATCCATGGCGGCATGCTGCCCAAGATCGGCAGCGCGCTCGACGCCGCGCGCAACGGCGTGAACACGGTGCACATCATCGACGGGCGCGTGCCGCATGCCATGCTGCTGGAGGTGCTGACCGATCAGGCTTACGGGACCATGATCCGTTCCCATTGAACAAGGTGTTAGATCAAGAGCGGGTCTGGCTGTTCGACCTCGACAACACCCTGCACAACGCCTCGCTGGCGGCCTTTGCCGGCATCAACGAAGGCATGAACGACTACATCGTGCGCGAGCTGGCGCTGGCACACGACGACGCGGCGCTGCTGCGGCGCCACTATTGGCAGCGCTATGGCGCCACGCTGCTGGGCCTGGTGCGCCACCATGGCGTGAACGGGCCGCACTTCCTGCACCACACGCACCTGTTGCCCGGGCTGGAGTCGCGCGTGCACGGCCACCCGCACGACTTTGCTGCGCTCAGGCGCCTGCGCGGGCGCAAGATCATCCTGACCAACGCGCCGCGCGCCTACGCCTTGCGCGTGCTCGGCGCGCTGGGCATCACGCACTGGTTCGACGCCGTGCTGGCCATCGAAGATATGCACATGTTCGGCCACTACCGGCCCAAGCCCGACGCGCGCATGCTGCGCCGCCTGCTGGCCCGGCTGCGCGTGCCCGCGTCGCGCTGCGTGCTGGTGGAGGACACGCTGGACCATCAACGCAGCGCGCACCGCCTGGGCCTGTGCACGGTGTGGATGCAGCGCTGGGCCAAGGCCGCGGGTGGGCCCGGGCGCTGGGTGCACAAGCCGCCGTATGTGCGCCACCGCGTGCGCAGCCTGAAAGCCTTGCTGCGTATGTGAATATTCAGCGCCTGCTCGGTGTTTACCTGCATCCGGCGCCGCGCAACCCCTGTGCAAGAATCTGCTGGCCACCTCGCAAGACCCTGCTGCCGCGATGCCAGACGCCCCTGATCACGCTGAGATCGCGCCCCTCGCTGAAGAGCTCCCGGCTGGCGATGGCAAGGCCGCGCGCAAGCGGCCCAAGCCGGGCGAGCGCCGTGTGCAGATCCTGCAAACGCTGGCCAGCATGCTCGAGCAACCCGGTGCCGAACGCATCACCACCGCGGCGCTGGCCGGGCGCTTGCAAGTGAGTGAAGCGGCGCTGTACCGCCACTTCGCCAGCAAGGCGCAAATGTTCGAAGGGCTGATCGAGTTCATCGAAAGCTCGATCTTCAGCCTTGTGAACCAGATCACCGAACGCGAAAGCGTGCCGGCCGTGCAGGCGCAAAAAATCGTGCTGCTGCTGCTGCAGTTCGGCGAGCGCAACCCGGGCATGGCGCGCGTGATGGTGGGCGACGCGTTGGTGTTTGAAAACGTGCGGCTCGATGTGCGCATGAACCAGTTCTTCGACCGCATTGAAAGCACATTGCGCCAGTGCCTGCGCCAGGTGGCTGAAGGCCACGGTGTAGCCGCCCCCACGGTGCAGGCCAACGCGCTGGCCTCGGCGCTCACGGCGCTGGTGGTGGGCCGTTTGCAGCGTTTTGCGCGCTCTGGGTTTAAACGTCTGCCCACCGAGGCGCTCGAGCTGCCCTTGCTGCGTTTTTGTAGCTGAAGTGCTGCAAATCGAAGTGGCCGGCACCACGCTGGCCTTGCTGCCGCAGCGCGCGGCGTACATCCCCGCCACACAGACCCTGCTGGTGGCCGATGCCCATTTCGGCAAGGCGCACAGTTTTCGCCGCCTGGGCGTGCCCGTGCCCAGCGGCACCACGGTGTGCAACCTGCAACGCCTGAGCCAGGCGCTGGCCCTGACCGGCGCCAACGAGTTGATCTTTCTGGGCGACTTGCTGCATGCCGCGCGCGGCGTCTCGGCGGACTTGGTCTTGGCGTTGGCGGCCTGGAAGCGCGAACACGCGGCGCTGCGCTGGACACTGGTGCGCGGCAACCATGACCAGCATGCCGGCGACCCGCCGCCCGAGCTGGCCATGCGCGTGGTCGACGAGCCACTGTGGCACGGCGCCTTCGCGCTATGCCACCACCCGCAGGCCGTGCCTGGCGCTTACGCGCTGGCCGGGCACCTGCATCCCGGCGTGAACCTGGGGCGCGTGGCCAGCCTGCGGCTGCCGTGTTTCTGGTTCGGCGCGCAACAGGGCGTGTTGCCGGCGTTTGGTGATTTCACCGGCACGGCCGGCATCCGCCGGGTTGCGGGCGACCGGGTCTACGCGGTGGCGCAAGACACCATCCTGGCACTGCCTTGACCCGGCATGGCCGCTACGCTGCCGCGCCGGCAGCATGGAAGAATCGCGCCCGCCATGAACGATGCCAACCCTGCTGATCTTGCCGCGCTGCTGACCCGCGTCCACGCCCTGCTCGACCGCCTGGGCACGCTGCTGCCGCATGCGCCGCAACCGCCCGACTGGCAGGCTTCCAACGCCTTTCGCTACCGCAAGCGCGGCAGCGCCGGCGTGCTCGAACCCGTGCGCCATGTCTCGCGCATTGCTTTGGCTGAACTGGTGGAGGTGGCGCCGCAAAAGGAGCGGCTGGTGCGCAACACCGAGCAGTTCGTGGCCGGCCACGGCGCCAACAACGTGCTGCTGACTGGCGCGCGCGGCACGGGCAAGAGTTCATTGATCAAGGCCTGCTTGAATGAATTCGCGCCGCGTGGGCTGCGCCTGATCGAGGTGGACAAGGTTGACCTGGTTGACCTGCCCGACATCGTGGACCTGGTGGCCGAACGACCCGAGCGCTTCATCGTGTTTTGCGATGACTTGAGCTTCGATGAAGGCGAGCCCGGCTACAAGGCGTTGAAGTCCATCCTCGACGGCTCGATAGCGCAGGCCTCGGAAAACCTGCTCATCTACGCCACCAGCAACCGGCGCCACTTGTTGCCCGAGTACATGGCTGAGAACCTCAGCTACAAGCACACCGAGGACGGCGAAGTCCACCCCGGCGAGGTGGTGGAAGAAAAGATCTCGCTGTCTGAACGCTTTGGCCTGTGGCTCAGCTTCTACCCCTTCACGCAGGCCGAGTACCTGGCCATCGTTGAACAGTGGCTGCGCCACTTCGGCGCCAGCCCTGAAGCCATTGCTGCAGCGCGCGGCGAGTGTTTGGTCTGGGCGCTGGAGCGCGGCTCGCGCTCGGGCCGCGTGGCCTACCAGTTCGCGCGCGACT
>JAYUQE010000478.1:0-2892 GCA_043756905.1 Burkholderiales bacterium
TCAGCCAGGCGTCCACCGCGGCGCCGATGCGCGGCACGCACCAATCGGTGGCGCAGCCTTCGCATGAAGCATGGCGCGCACCCAGGGTGGTGAACAGGGCGACGATGTAGTCGCGCCCGCCGTCGCCCTGCACCCGGCCGGCGCAGGCGGTGTACGACTCGGTATTGCCGGTCTTGTGCGCGAACCACGCATCGGCGCTAGTCGGCGCAGCGTGTGGCTTGGCGTGCGGCTTGGCCGGTTGTTTCGCACCCGGCGGCAGGCGCGCCGGAATGCCGCGCTGCCAGCCCGGCAGGCCCACCAGCGATTCAGAAGACAGCACCTCGTGCAGCCGCTGCGCGGCCAGCCAGCCCCACAGGCGCTGCGCGCTGGCGGGCGAGAGCCAAGGTGCGGCACCCGGCAAACACCAAGGTGCAGCGGGCAAATCAGGGCTCACGCGCCACAACATGCGCAGGGTGTCCCAGGCGGTCATCTGGATCTGGCCCACACCGGCACCGTCACCGTTGCGCCAGCCGCCGTTGGCCTGCGTGTTGGCCAGGCGCAGGGTGTGCAGGCCTTCGAGTTCGAACAGGGCGTGCAGCTCGTTATAACGTTCCACATCATCTTCACGGCGGATCAACCCGCGCGCATGCAGCAAGGCCACCAGGGCGTCGGTGGCCTCGTTGCTGCTTTGGGTGAGCATGTCGTCCATCAGTTGTTCGATGCGCTGCACCGTGCCCGCATGCCCCCACGGGGCGGCCCAGGCGGCGCGGCCGCTGTCGACCAGGCAGGCCACGCCCAGCGCCACCATCAGCTTGAGCACCGAAGCCGGGTACGGCGCGATGAAACGTTCACCGCGGCCGGCCAGGGGGCGCAACGGCAGTTGCGTCCAATCACTGCCGCGCTGCCAGGCGATGGAACGGCCGGCAGCGCCAAGCGGGTCGGCCATAAACATCACGTTGTGCACCGCGCCAGCCTGCGGCCCGATCTCGGCCACCCGGCCCTGCGGCCAGGTGCGCGAGAACAGCACATTGGCCCACACCGGCGGCCCCTTGCGCGGGAACGCGGCCACGGCCAGGTCGATGCTCGGCGGCGGGTCGAAGGCCGGCGCCGCTGCCAGTGCTTCGCGCACGCTGGCGCGCATGTGCTGGGCCAGCGAATCGTGGTTGAGGGTGGGGCCGTTGACCATGGCAATGGGGCTGTGACTGTAGCGGCGGCGCCCCGCTGTTTAACATTCGCCGCA
Source organism: Burkholderiales bacterium (assembly GCA_043756905.1). Lineage (GTDB taxonomy): Bacteria > Pseudomonadota > Gammaproteobacteria > Burkholderiales > Burkholderiaceae_C > Rubrivivax. The sequence goes on from JAYUQE010000478.1 coordinate 1,220, forward strand.
TGAACCTGCCCACCGCTTTGCCCGCCACCTTGCCCCCTTTCAAGTCACTGCATTACGCCGGCGCGCTGCCCGGCCCGCGGCTCATCGTCACCGGCGCCGTACATGGCAACGAGGTCTGCGGCACGCAGGCCATCACGCGCCTGGCGGCCGAGCTGGATGCCGGCACGCTGCGCGTGCAGCGCGGCGCGCTGACCCTGGTGCCCATCTGCAATCCGCTGGCCTACCACCTCTGCCAGCGCCAGGGCCAACGCAACTTGAATCGCGCGCTGGCCCCCACCGCCACGCCGCGGGAATACGAAGACCAGGTGGCCAACTGGTTGTGCCCGCTATTGGCGCAGCACGATGGGCTGCTCGACCTGCATTCGTTCCAGTCCGCCGGCGTGCCCTTCGTGCTGCTGGGCCCGGCAGACAACACCGGCCCGCTGGAGCCCTTTGCCCAGGCCGCGCGCGAAGAAGCGCTGGTGCGCTGCCTGGGCGTGGGCCGCGCCGTGGACGGCTGGTTGAGCACCTACGCCCGCGGCGTGCAACAGCGGCGCGAGCAAGCCTGCGGCAGCGCCGCCGACACCCTGGACATGAACCCGCGCTACGGTGTGGGCACCACCGAATTCATGCGCAGCCAAGGCGGCTGGGCGCTGACGCTGGAATGCGGCCAGCATGCCGACCCGCAGGCCGCGCAGGTGGGCTACCAGGCCATCCGCAACACGCTGGCGCACTTGGGGCTGACGGGCGAAGCGGTACCGCCGGCCGTGGCGCAGATCGAAGCGCTGAGCCTGCACGAGGTGATCGACAAGGCGCACGCCGACGATGCCTTTGCGCGCGAGTGGCGCAGCTTCGATGCCCTGCTAACCGGCGACTTGATTGGCACGCGGCAAGACGGCAGCGCGGTGCGCGCGCCGCATGACGGCTGGATCGTGTTCCCGAACGCCAAGGCGCAGGCGCGCCAGGAATGGTTTTACCTGGCACGCGCCAGCACGCGCTTTTCGGCCAAGGCTAAATGAGTCCCCTCCCACACACCCTGCCCGCCGCCAACCTGTGCCGAAGGGCTTGTCGCATTGCGGCAGTATCGTCCCGTAGTCCGTACCACGCTGATTCCCCATGACCATCACTTACCTGAAGCGGGCCAGCAAGACACCCGAAAGCGAAACGGCTGCGGCGCAGCGCGTGGTGAGCGACATGCTGGCCGCCATCCAACAGGGTGGCGAGCAGACCGTGCGCGACTACGCCCGCACGCTCGACCACTGGCAGGGCGACATTGTGATGACGCCGGCACAGATCAACGCCGCCTTGCGCGAGGTGCCCGCCGGCGTGAAGCGCGACATCGATTTCGCCGTGCGCCAGGTGGACGATTTCGCATCCGCGCAGCGCCGCTCGCTGACCGAGTTTTCTGTACCGTTGCACCCCGGCGTCACGGCCGGGCAGCGCGTGGTGCCGGTGAACGTGGTGGGCTGCTATGCGCCGGCCGGGCGCTACGCCCACATTGCGTCGGCCTACATGACCGTTGCCACCGCCAAGGCCGCGGGCGTGGGGTCCATCGTGGCCTGCTCATCGCCCTTTCGCGGCGCTGGCATGCACCCGCATGTTTTGTATGCCTTCCAGGCCGCGGGGGCCGATGTGATCCTCACCCTGGGCGGCGTGCAGGCCATCGCCACGCTGGCCTACGGCCTGTTCACCGG
>JAYUQE010000479.1:0-7730 GCA_043756905.1 Burkholderiales bacterium
CGCGCCGCGCCTTCGGCTTCAGCGTCAAGCCGGAACAGCGGCGCGCCCGCGGCCACGGCTTGGCCGGGTTGCACGAACAGTTGCTCCAGCCGGCCGGGCAACGGCGCGGCCACGTAGACATAGTCGCCTTCGGCATAGCCGGCCCAGCCGCTGGGGGCGGGTTCGGTGCAGCCGGCAAGCCAGGCGGCAGCCGCGATCAAACTCAAGCCCAGACGGTGCACCATGCGTGGCAATGTACTGCGCACGGCGCGCCCCGCGGCGGCTACTTGAACAAGAGTTGCACCAGACCCAGGCTGAACACCGGAAAGCACAGCAGCAAGCCCAGGCGCAGCACATCGCTGGCCAGGAAGGGCAGCACGCCACGGTAGGTTTCCTGCATCGGCACGTCGCGCGCGATGCCGTTGACGACATACACGTTCAGCCCCACGGGCGGTGCCGTCATGCCGATGCCCACCGTCATCAACACCAGGATGCCGAACCAGATCGCCTTGGGCTCGGCGCCCAGGCCCATCAAGGGCAGGCTCATCACGGCGGGGAAGATGACCGGGATGGTGAGCAGCAGCATCGACAGCTCGTCCATGACGCAGCCCAATAACACATAGAAGCACAGGATCGCGGCCACGATGAGCAGCGGCGGCACCTGCAAGTGGCTCACCCAGTCGGCCAGGCGGGCCGGCATCTGGGTCAGCGACAGGGCCGAATTCATCATGTCCGCGCCCAGGAAGATCATGAACACCATGGCCGAGGTTTCGGCCGTGCCCAGGAAGCTGCGCTTGATGCCGTCAACACTCAACTCGCGCTGCGCCAGCGCGGCCACGAAGGTGCCCACCGCACCGACGGCCGCGCCTTCAGTGGGCGAGAACACGCCGCCGTAGATGCCGCCGAAGACGACGATGAAGATCAGCACGATGGGCCAGATGCCGGCCAGCGCGCGCCAGCGCTGTGCCCAGGGCAAGGGCTCGCTCGGCGTGGCTTGTTCGGGGCGAAGGCGGCAGATGATGGCGATGACGGCGATGTAGCCGAACATGGCGATCAACCCCGGCACCATGGCCGCGGCAAACAGCTTGGCAATGTTCTGCTCGGCCAGGATGGCATACACCACCAGCGGCACCGAAGGCGGGATCAGGATGCCCAAAGTGCCCGCCGAAGCCAGCGTGGCCGTGGCCAGGCGGCCGTTGTAGCCGTGCGCACGCATCTCGGGGTAGGCCACTTGCGTGATGGTGGCCGAGGTGGCGACCGATGAGCCGCACACCGCGCCGAACGCCGCCGCACTGAGCACCGCGGCCATGGCCAGGCCGCCGCGAATGTGGCCCACGAACGCAGCCGCGGCCTTGAACAACGATCGACTCAAGCCACCCTGGGTGGCAAACTGCCCCATCAACAGGAACAGCGGAATCACCGACAGGTCGTACACCGTGAGCCTCGCCACGGCGCTGCCCTTCATCTGGTTGAGCAAGGCCATGTCGTTGGTCATGGCCCAGTAACCCAGGGCGCCGGGAATGAACATGGCCGCGGCGATGGGCACGCGCACAGCCATGAGCAGCAGCATGCCGGTGAACATCACCAGGCCGATGGCGGTGGGAGTCATGTCGCGTGCTCGCCTTCCACGCCAAAGCGCTGCCCGCGCCAGTGGCCCACGGCCTGCACGCCAGCCACCAGCGCCGTGAGCGCCAGGCCGGGCGCCAGCGCGGCATAGGCCCACCACATGGGCAGGCCCAGGATCATGGAAGTTTCACCGGCCTCGCGCACCGCCAGCGCGCCGGCCGCGGTGCGCCATGACAGCAGCGCGCACATGCAGGCCAGCAACACGCAGCCCAGGCCGTCGAGCACGCCTTGCCGGCGCGCACCCAAGCCCTGGGTGAAGAAGTCAACGATGATGTTGGCGCCGCGCAATTGGCACCAGGGCAGGCACAGTGAGATGGCCAGGGCGATGCCCATTTGGGTGATTTCCACATCACCCGGTATCGGCGCGGCCCACCAGGCGCGCCCGGCGATGCTGAACACCGTCATCAGCGCCACGGTGCAGGCCACGGCGCCGCCGGCCAGGGCAAAAACTTCGGCGGTGTGCTTCAGCAGGCCGCGCATCGAGTGACTTCAACTTGCTTTGCTCGCGACGCAGCGCATGAGCCGCACCGATCAAGCGGCTGCCGCAGACCGGCTTTGCCGGTCTGCTGGCAGCGCCCCCCTCGGGGGGGCGGCCGAAGGCCGTAGGGGGGAGTCAATTCACCGCGCGCGGTAGCGGGCCAGCAGGTCACGCGCATCGCTGAGCATCTGCTTGCCCGGCAGGCCGCGCTTGTCCATGTCGGCCACCCAGTCGTCGTACAGGCCGGCCGAGGCCTTGACCCAGCCGTCGAGCTCGCTGGCCGGGATCATGTAGAACGTGTTGCCGCGGTCTTGCGCGGCCTTGCGCCCGGCGGCCTGGCTGTTGTCCCAGATCTTGCCAATGCTGCGCGACAAGGCCGCGCCGGCGTTGTTGTCGATCACCTGCTTCAGGTCGTTCGGCAGGCTGTCGTACTTGGCCTGGTTCATGCCGAAGATGAAGACCGAGCTGTACAGCGCGGGGCGGGCCGGGTCGGTCTCGCTGTGGAACTTGACCATCTCTTGCAGCTTCGGCGAAGGCATCACTTCCCAGGGCAGCAGGAAGCCGTCGATCGTGCCCTTGCTCACGGCGTCAGGAATGGCCGGCAGCGGCATGCCCACCGGCGAAGCACCCAGCATGGTGAGCAGCTTGTTGGACTGGCGCGTGGGCGCGCGCATCTTCAAACCTTTGAAGTCAGCCAGCGTCTTCACCTGGCGGGCGTTGGTGTGGATGTAGCCTTCATCGTGAATCCACATCGCCAGCAGCTTGGTGCCGGCAAATTCCTTGGGCGCGTACTTGTTGTGAAAGTCCCATGCCGCGCTGGCACCGGCCTCGGCCGAATTGGTGAGGAAGGGCAGCTCGAAGGCTTCCATCACCGGGAAGCGGCCCGGGGTGTAACCGGGCAGGGTGATGGTGAGATCGGTGACACCGTCGCGCACCTGGTCCACCAGTTGCGGCGGCGTGCCGCCCATGCTCATGGCCGGGAACATCTGGCACTTGATGCGGTTGTTCGATTCGCGCGCCACCTTCTCGCACCACGGCGCGATGACGTTCACCGACGCCATGGCGGTGGGGTTCCAGATGTGGTGGAACTTGAGCGTGACGTCTTGCGCCTGGGCACCGAACCCGGCGAACAGCGCGGCACCGGCAGCGGCCAACGACAAGGTGGATTTCAGCTTCATGAACAACTCCAATTGAACGAACGGCACGGCGGCCGAGCGGTGCGCAGGATAGGCCAGCGTGTGCGGCGCCAGCATCGGTGTTATCACGCCAACGGTGTCAGACCGCGGCGCGTTGCAGCCGCCAGTTCACCAGCCGGCGCATCAGCGGCAGCGACACCTGGTGCGCGTGGATCAGCCCCATCACGCCATTACGGTGCAAGGCCAGCACATCGGCATCGCTCAGGTCATTCAGGCGCTTTTCATCGACGGTGAGGAAGCCATCGACACTGAGCTTCTGGCCGTCGGGCAAATCGGCATCGAAGCGCATGTCGCGCAGCAGGTCTTTTTCGTGCAGCAGCTCGCACAACTGCCGCGTGCGCTGCACCTCGGTTTCGATCTGCTGCAACTGCTTGTGGATGCCATCAAGGAACGCGGTCGGCTGGCCCTGCTCGTTGAACAGCGCCTGGCCTTCGGTTTGCGACAGGGCGGGGCTCGATGTGTCGACGCACAGCGCGTAGCGCTCGGCATCGACCCGGGCAATGCCGAAGGGGTACATGCGCAGCAGGGCGGGCATGTATTCAGCGCGCCAAGCCGTGCCCTGGATGTACAGGTTTTCGTCGTTGCTCAGGCCGAACACGGCCACCGGCGCGGTTTGCGTCTTGCCTTGATCGTCTTGCCCGGCGCGCACGAAGACGATCGGGTATTCGCGGCAGACATCGCCGAATTCCACCGCGGCCACGAACATCGAGTTCAGCCTGTTGGCCACATTCCAGTCGAGCAAGGGTTTGAGCTTCATGCCCTGGTGTTGCTCCCGGTCCAGCGCCACGGGTGTGACATGCAGCTTGGCGTTAATCATCGGTTCTCTCCTTGTCTGTCAATCGGCTGACCAGTACTTTATCGACCCGTTTGCCGTCGAGGTCGACCACTTCAAAGCGCCAGCCGCTCCAATCGACCGTGTCGGTGGTTTCGGGCAGCTTGCCCAGCAGCAGCATCACCATGCCGGCCAGGGTGTTGTAGCGGCCACGGTCTTCCTCGGGCAACTCTTTGAGTTCGAGCCGGTCTTTCAGCTCGGGCACCGGGATCAGGCCGTCCATCAGCCAACTGCCGTCGGGCCGTTGCACGGCCCAGGCGTCTTCGCTGCTGGGCGTGCCGAATTCGCCGGTGATGGCTTCGAGCACATCGCGCTCGGTGATCACGCCCTGCACCGCGCCGTACTCATCGACCACGAACACCAGCTCGGCATTCGAGACCTTGAAGTGTTCCAGCAACTCCATGCCAGACAGCGTTTCGGGCACAAAGATGGCCGGTTGCAGATAGTCCTGCAAATTCAGGCTGCGCCCGCGGGCCAGCGGCAACAGCATGCGGTGCGCGGGCAGCACGCCGATCACGTCATCGAGCCCGCCGCGGCACACCGGGTAGCGCGACAGGGCGTGATCGTCCATCTGCGTGAGCAGTTGCTCAACGGGTTCGTTCACGTCGAGCCAGATGATTTCGGTGCGCGGAATCATCATCGAGCCGATCTGCCGGTCGTCGAGGCGGAAGACGTTGCGCACCATCTGGTGTTCCTGCGCTTCGATCACGCCGGCGTCCAGCCCCTCTTCCAGGCTGGCGGCAATTTCTTCTTCCGTCACGCTGCGCGCCGGCCCGCCGCGAATGCCCATCACGCGCAGCACGCCCTGGGTGCACGCGCCCAGCAGCACCACCACCGGCCGGGTGGCCATGCTCAGCCAGTTCATCGGCCCGGCCGCCAGGCGGGCCACGGTTTCGGGGTACATCTGGCCCAGGCGCTTGGGCACCAGCTCGCCGAAGATGATGGTCAGGAAGGTGATGATGGCCACCACCAGGGCCGTGGCCGTGATGTGCGAAAGACGCGGCGAGAGCGGCAACGTGCTGCCCAGCCACTGCGCCAGCGGCTGCGCGAAAGCGGCCTCACCGACGATGCCGTTGAGCACGCCGATGCTGGTGATGCCGATCTGCACCGTGGACAAGAACTTGTTCGGGTTGTCGTGCAGATCCATCGCCGCCTGGGCGCCGGACTCGCCGCTTTCCACCATCACCTGCAAGCGCGCACGCCGGCTCGCGGTGAGGGCCATTTCCGACATGGCAAACAGCCCGTTGACGATGATCAGAAAGGCCAGTAACGCAAGTTCCATTTATTTGCGCACTGCGGGCCGTGAAGGCGCGGGCGGCGGCATGCCAGAAGCGGCGCGCAAGGGTAGCAGAATCGCCCGTATGGACTACCTCGTGGGCGACGTGCAAGGCTGCTGCGCCGCACTGGAACGGCTTCTGGGCGAAATCGGCTTTTCACCGTCGCGCGACCGGCTCTACGTGCTGGGCGACCTGGTCAACCGCGGGCCGGCCTCGCTGGCCACGCTGGAGCTGCTGCACGGCTTTGGCCAATCCGCCACCTGCTTGCTCGGTAACCACGACCTGCACCTGCTGGCCGTGGCCCACGGCGTGCGCCGCGCCCACCCTGGCGACACCTTTGGCGATGTGCTGGCCAGCCCGCGGCGCGAAGCCTGGCTGGAGTGGCTGCGCGCACGGCCCCTGGCCGTGCAGCTCGACGCCAGCCAGGGCGGCTGGCTGCTGGTGCATGCGGGTGTGGCGCCGCAGTGGAGCGCGGCGCAAACCGTGGCGCTGGCGGGGGAAGTGCAAGCCGTGCTGCAAGGCCCGCTGTTAACCGCCTACTTGAACGGCATGTATGGCGACCAGCCCAGTGCGTGGACTGAAACGTTAACCGGCCCGGCGCGCTGGCGTTTCATCACCAACGTGCTGACGCGAATTCGCTTCTGCTCGGCCAGCGGCGCACTTGACCTGGCCACCAAGGAAGGCCTGGCCGGCGCCCGATACGGCCATGTGCCCTGGTTCGAACACCCCGAGCGCGCCAGCCGCGGCACGCCCATCGCCTTCGGCCACTGGGCATCGCTTGGGTTGATCAACACGCCTGGGCTGTTGGCGCTGGACACGGGCTGCGTCTGGGGCCGCTCGCTCACCGCGGTACGGGTGGATGGCGGGCGGCGCGAGGTGGTTCAGGTGGCGTGCGCGCAGCCTTCGCACGCCTGAGATCGACACGGGCTGCACGAACCATAGACATGAGCTGCGCGCGGGCGCCAAGACCGCGGCCACGCACATGAGGGGGTAGCTGGGTTTTGCACGGTTGACATCACGCCAGTCGTCAACGAGCCTGCAACCGCTTGCGCGGCTGCCACGCCCTTCAACGCCTTCAAACACTTGATCGAGGAGATGACGATGCCGTTTTTGTCCGCTGTACTCCGCTTGCCCCTGGCGGTCTGCGCGCGCAACGCGGCAGGCTTGAGCAAACGCGCGCTGCTGGTCGGTGCGGCATCGTTGGCCGTGGCCTTCGCGCTGCTCGGGCCACCACCCGCGGCGGCACAAGATCGAGACACCGAGCGCTGGGTCGGCACCTGGACGGCCAGCCCGCAGGCCCCCGAGCCGCCGTTCGTGCTGCCCACCCCGGCCCAGTTCGAGAACCAGACCTTGCGCCAGATCGTGCGCACCACCATCGGCGGCACGCAGGTCAGGATTCGCGTCTCCAATGAATTCGGCACGGCGCCGCTCACCATTGGCGCGGCCAGCATTGCGCGGCACAGCGCCGGTGCGGGCATCGTGCCCGGGTCAGAGCGCAAACTCACGTTCTCGGGCCAGGCATCGATCACCATCCCGGCCGGCGCCCCGGCCCTCAGCGACCCGGTGACCTTTCACGTGCCAGTGGCCGGCGATTTGGCTGTGAGCCTTTACCTGCCGCTGCCAACGCCCACCCACACCTACCACTCGCTGGGCCTGAACACGACCTACATCTCGCACCCGGGTGACTACAGCGCGGCCGTGGCGTTGCCCACGGCAACGACCAGCCTGTCGTGGTACTTCCTCACCGGCGTGACGGTGTCTGCACCCAAGAAGAACGCCGCCATCGTGACCCTTGGCGATTCCATCACCGATGGCTACGCCTCAACGCCCGACGCCAATGCGCGCTGGCCCAACGTGCTGGCCGCGCGGCTGCAGGCGCGGCGCTCGACCGACCACCTGGCCGTGCTCAACCACGGCATCAGCGGCAACCGCACGCTGTTCAACCTGATCGGCCCCAATGCACTGGCCCGCTTTGACCGCGACGTGCTGAATGCGCCGGGCGTGAAGTATGTGATCCTGATGGAAGGCATCAACAACATCGGCATACCGGGGGCCTTCGGCCTCGCCGGTGAAGTGGTGTCCGCGGCGCAGATCATTGCCGGGCACAAGCAGCTCATCGCCCGCGCCCGCGAGCGCGGCCTGTTGATCTTCGGCGGCACCTTGACGCCTTTCGAGGGCACCATCTTCCCGGGCTACTACACGCCCGAAGGCGAAGCCAAGCGCCAGGCCGTGAACCACTGGATCCGCAGCAGCGGCGCGTTCGACGCCGTGATTGATTTCGACAAGGCGCTGCGCGACCCGGCCCACCCGGCCCGCATGCTGGCGGCCTACGACAGCGGCGA
>JAYUQE010000480.1:0-2878 GCA_043756905.1 Burkholderiales bacterium
CCAGATACTGGCCGATGGTCAGCATCTCGATGCCGTGCGCGCGCATGTCTTGCATCACGTCCAGAATTTCATCGTCGGTTTCACCCAGGCCCACCATCAGGCCGCTCTTGGTCGGAATATTGGGGAACAGCGCCTTGAACTTCTTGAGCAGGTTCAGGCTGAACTGGTAGTCGCTGCCGGGTCGCACCTCTTTGTACAGGCGCGGCACGGTTTCCAGGTTGTGGTTCATCACGTCGGGCGGCGCGGCTTTGAGGATGTCGAGCGCGCGGTCGTCGCGGCCGCGGAAGTCGGGCACCAGCACTTCGATTTGCGTGCCGGGTGACAGCGCCCGCACCTGTTCGATGCAGGCCACGAAGTGCGCGGCGCCGCCGTCGCGCAGATCGTCGCGGTCGACGCTGGTGATGACCACGTACTTCAGCTTCAACGCCGCGATCGTCTTGGCCAGGTTATGTGGTTCGTTAACATCCAGCGGGTCGGGCCGGCCGTGGCCGACATCACAAAACGGGCAGCGCCGCGTGCACTTGTCGCCCATGATCATGAAAGTGGCCGTGCCCTTGCCGAAGCATTCGCCGATGTTCGGGCAGCTCGCCTCTTCGCACACCGTGTTGAGCTTGTTCTCGCGCAGGATCTGCTTGATCTCATAGAAGCGCGTACTGGGCGAGCCGGCCTTGACGCGAATCCAGTCAGGCTTCTTCAACACTTCGGCGGCCACCACCTTGATCGGGATGCGCGCGGTCTTGGCCTGCGCCTTTTGCTTGACGCTGGGGTCGTAAGTGGGCTCGTGAGCGGAGGTGTCGGCCATGGTGGCTTTCAGGAGTCAGGTGAATTGGGCGCGCAGCTTCTCGCCGAAGAGTTGGGCCGCGTCGGCCCCATTGACGTGAACGCCGATGCTAGCCAGGTCTGCCGCCGCCAGCCCGCGGTAGCCGCACGGGTTGATGCGGCCAAAGGGTTCCAGGTCCATCGCCACGTTCAGGGCCACACCGTGATAGGTGCAGTGCCGCGAGACCTTGACACCCAGCGCGGCGATCTTGCCCAGGCCTGCAAAGGGGTCCTCGGGGTCTAACGGCAAGCTGAGTGCGGCATGGCCGAACGGGTCGGCCAGGCGCACATAGATCCCCGGCGCGCCGGGCACGCGGTGGCCGGTGACGCCCCAGTGTTCCAGCGTCTTGAGCACGCCCTGTTCAAGGCGGTAGACGTATTCCTTGACATAGATGCCCAGGCGCCTCAAATCCACCAGCGGGTAGGCCACCACCTGGCCCGGGCCGTGATAAGTGACCTGTCCGCCGCGGTTGCTTTGCACCACGGCAATCGTGCCTGCGGCCAGTACATGCTCGGCTCGCCCGGCCAGGCCCTGGGTGAAGACCGGCTCGTGCTCGACCAGCCAGAGCTCGTCTTCGGTGTCGGCGCTGCGGCCTTCGGTGAAGGCCTGCATCCGCGCTGCGATGGGCTGGAAATCGGCGCGGCCCAGGTGGCGAATCAACATGCAGCGGGATTATCCCGGCTGCACATCCAAGTCGAGGTCGCCACGGGCGTAGAGAACCGCGCCGGTGTCGGTGGCCAGGCCGCCGTGCAGCGTGCCGGCCGGTGCCATCTGGTAGTCGCCCCGGCGCAGCAGCAAGTCATCGACAAACAGATCGCCTGCGAGCATGAGGCATTCCTCGTCATGCCCGTGGCCGTGGCGCGGCACGCCGGCACCGGGCAGGGCGTGGTAAAGCATGGCGGCTTCGCGGCCACGCACCCACAGCAGCCGGCGCTTGATGCCGGGGGCAAAGTCGTCCCAGTGCGCGCCAGCCGCGCGCTGCACCTGCGCCGCACTTCCCGCCACGGCGGGCAACGGCGACTCGCGCAGGTACAGGCGCGCCGCCGTGGGGCTGCTCACCAGCGCCACCCCAACACCCGCCGGGGTGACGAGGTGGTCGCGCGGGCCCAGCGCGTGGCCGTCGACCTGCACCTCGCCACCGAGCACCAGCCATTCGTGCTGCATGTCGGCACCCGCCGCACCGATGTGCCAGGCCGCGCCCGCGGCCAATTCGATCACCCGCACGCGCCGCGGCTCGCCGGCGCGCAAGGCACGCGCGCCGGCTTCATACAGGGTGCGTTGTGTCACGCCGGGAGCCAGTGGCTGTGCCGGCATGTCCTTTTCGCGCAGGGTGATGAACGCGCGGCTGGCACGCGCGCTGCGGGCCACGCGGTCAAACACGCGCTCGCGCAGGAACGCGCCGCGCGGCGCCGTGCCGGGGGCTTGCGCCAGGGCGTCGAGCAGCACGATGCAGTCGTCGTCCAGCACATCCGGGGCCGCATGCGGCGCGGGCAGGTGGGGGTGGAGTGGGGGGGTGCTCATGATGTTCGCTCAGGCCGGCGCGAGCGCGCTGCGCAATTGCTGCAGCGCGCGGCGGATGATTGATTTGACCGAGCCCAAGGGCAGGGCCACCTGTTGGGCAATTTCCTCATGCGTCAGGCCGCGAAAGAAAGCCAGTGCCACCAACTGGCGCGAGCGCGCATCGAGCTGCACCAAGGCCTGGTGCAACTGCTGCGCGCCGCGGCTGGCCTGCAACAGTTCATCGGGTGCGCTGTCGGCCGTGGCAGCGGCAGCGGCGTCGGGCGCGTCGGCGCTGCCGTCTTCGGGCAGCGGCTCGTGCTGGAAACGCTGGTTGCGGCGCAGGGCGTCAATCGCCCGCGAACGCGCCATGGCCAGCAGCCAGGTGATGCACTTGCCACGTTCGGCGTCAAAGCGCGGCGCCTGGCGCCAGACCTGCCAGTAGGTGTCTTCCACCACTTCTTCGGCCAGCGCGCCGCGCCGGGTGATGCGCAACACCAGGCCGTGCACGCGCGCGCAGGTGGCGTCGTACAAGGCCGCAAGCGCCTGTTCATCGTGGGC
>JAYUQE010000481.1:0-2878 GCA_043756905.1 Burkholderiales bacterium
TTGCCCATCGACAGCACGGCCACTTCAACGCGGCCCTCGTCAACGCTGTTGTCGATCAACTCCAGCGGCCACAGCTCGCAGGCCTGCACGCGCCGCGGCAGCAGGCCCTGGGGGTTGAAGGGCACCTGCTCATGCTCGAAACGCGGCGCGCCCATGTCCACGGTGACGCGGCCATCGACCTGCCAGTGCAACTCGATCTGCCGGTTGACGGTCTGCACCTTGATGCGCTGCTTGGTCGTCAAGCCCTTTTCCCGCACGTAGAGCACGAAGCAGCGCGCACCGTTGCCGCAATGCTCGACTTCGTCGCCGCTGTTGTTGAAGATGCGGTAGCCGAAGTCGATGCCCGGCGCCGGGCTGGGGTCGACGATCAGGATCTGGTCGGCGCCGACGCCGAAATGGCGGTCGCCCAGGCGGCGAAACTGCTCGGCGCTCAGCTCGATGCGCTGGCGCGTGGCGTCGAGCACGACGAAGTCGTTGCCCGCGCCTTGCATCTTGGTGAAGCGCAATTTCATGGGCCGATTATTGCTGCTGGCTTGCTGCTGGCTCACTGTTGGGTCACTCCTGGGTCAGTCGTATAACGGTGCCTGCCCCGGCGGGCGGGTCTTGAAGCGCCGGTGCACCCACAGGTATTGCGCCGGGTCTTGCAGGATCTGCGCCTCGATCCATTCATTCATGCGCCGCGCATCGGCTTGCGCATCGGCCGTGGGCCAATCGGCCCAGGGCTCCAGGAAGCGCACGCGCCAACCCTGGCCGCCAGGCAGGATGTGCGCCACCACCGGCTGCACCAGCATGTTCAACGAACGCGCCATGCGCGACGGCGCCAGCAGCGTGGCCGCGCTGACGCCGAAGAAGGGCACGAAGGCGGCGTCCTTGGCGCCGAAGTCCATGTCGGGCAGGTTGAAGAAGGCCTTGCCGCGGCGAATGGCGCGCACCAGCGGCAGGGCCGTTTCCTGGCGCGCAAAGACCTGGGCCAGGCCAAAGCGCAGGCGGCCGCTGCGCATGGCGGCATCCAACACGGCGTTGCTTTGCGCCTGGTAGATCGACACCACCTGGCGGCGCTGGAACAACTGCGTGGCCACGCCGGCCACGTCGAGCGCCAGGAAGTGCGGCACCAGCCACATCACGGGGCGCTGGCTGCGCTCGGCCAAGTGCACATCGCCTTCCACGGTAATCAGCCGCTTCAGCCGCTGCGGCGCGGCGTACCACAACAGGCTGCGCTCGAGCAGGCTGCGCCCCAGCCAGGCAAAGTGTTCACGCACCAAGGCCTGTTGCTGCGCGGCGCTCAAATGCGGCAGGCACAGCGCCACGTTGCGCCGGGCCACGGCACGCCGGGCGCGGCCCAGCAGGTGCAACGCTGCCCCCAGGCCACGGCCCAGTGCCGCCAGCCATGGCAATGGCAAGAAGTGCAGCAGCCACAGCAGAGCCAGCAGCGCGCGGGCAGGCAGGTTCTTCATTGGGGGACCTTCGTGCTGCGCACTTCGGTACTCGCCTTCGGGGCGGCCCGGCAGGCTCACTGGGGTACCTTCATGCTTCGCATTCAGGGATTCGCCCTTCGGGCGGCCGGTTGTCTCATGCTTGTCGCGGCGCCTTGTAGCGGTGGTAGCCCCACAGATACTGCGTGGGGCATTCAGCAATCACGGCCTGCATGTTGCGGTTCATCACTTCAGCGCCGCGCTGCAGTGCCTGCGCCGCGCCGCCGCCCGCATGGGGCGATTCAGGCAGCGGCTGCGCCAGCTCGCGCACATGCAGCACATAGCCGCGCCCGGCGTTCAACCGCTCGCACCACAGGATGCCGACCTGCGCCCCGGTTTGCTGCACCAGCCGCGCGGCCAGGGTCATGGTGTAGGCCTCCCGGCCGTAAAAGGGTGCCCACACGCCCAGGCCGTGTGGCGGCACCTGGTCGGGCAACAGGCCCACGGTCTGGCCTTGCTTCAAGGCGCGCAGCATCTGGCGCACGCCAGTTAGCGTGGCCGGGGCGGTGGCCAGATAGGTGCGCGCGCGCGCGGTTTCTTCCAGTTCGCGCAGCCAGCGCTGGCGCGCCGGGCGGTACAGCACAGTCATGGGTTGTTGTGCGCCGAAGCGCTGTGCGTAACCTTGGGCGGCGACCTCGAAGCTGCCCATGTGCGGCGTCAGCAGCACCAGGCCGCGGCCCTGTTCCCGCCCGCATTCAAGCCAGGCCTGCATCAGCTCGGCCCCTTCCCAGGCCACAGGGTCGGCCATCGGCGCATCATGCGAGCGCATCCACAGGCGCGGCAGTTCGCTCACCAGCTTGCCAGCCTGCGCCACGGCCGCGTGGCGCTGGCTGGCACTCAACCCGGCCAGGGCGCTGTTTTCGCGCAGCCGCTGGCGGTAGCCGGGCGAAGCCGCGTAGCCCACCCAGCCCAGCAGCGCACCCAGCGCGTGCAAAAGCCACAGCGGCCAACGGGCAAGGATGCGAACCAGGGTGAGCATGCTTCCTATAATCAGCGGGTCGCCGAGTTATGAACTACTTGCGGGGCGACGTTAACCAATACCGCTAAAGCGTTCGCCGAATCGTTCTCAATGGTCAGGCCGGCAACGCACTGTGCAATCGACCCAGGAGCATTCAATTGGCGAACGACTTTCTCTTCACGTCTGAATCGGTTTCAGAAGGGCACCCCGACAAGGTGGCCGACCAGATTTCAGACGCCATTCTCGACGCAATTTTCAAGCAAGACCCGCGCAGCCGCGTCGCCGCCGAGACGCTGTGCAACACCGGCTTGGTGGTGCTTGCCGGCGAGATCACCACCAACGCGCACGTTGACTACATCCAGGTGGCGCGCGACACCATCAAGCGCATCGGCTACGACAACACCGAATACGGCATCGACTACAAAGGCTGCGCCGTGCTGGTGGCCTA
>JAYUQE010000482.1:0-2877 GCA_043756905.1 Burkholderiales bacterium
CGCTCCAGCGTGTCGCACAGGGCCAGGCCCGCGGCCAGGCCGAAGTCTTCGGCCCAGCGCAGCACGCCGCCGCCGGCTGCCGGGAAGCCCAGGCCGAGCAGCGAGGCCGTGTCGGCGTCGTCGGCCGATGCGACAACGCCTTCTTCCAGGCAGCGCAGCGCCTCCAGCACCTCGACCCAGCGCAGGCGCTGGCCGATGCGCGCCAGATCGGGTTGTTTGTCGTGTGGAGTGAAATGTTTGGTCAAACCGGCCCAAGGCTGGCGTGCGCCGCCCAGCACTTCTTCGTAGAAGCCGCCGCCTTGGCGCCGGCCGGCGCGACCCTCTTGCAGCAACACCTGCAACACGGGCGCAGCCAACGGGCGGCAGAACCGTTCCGGCAGGCCATCGGCGCGCGCCTGCTCGGCTTGCTGCAGATTCAGGCGCAAGCCGATGTCATCCAGCAGCGCCAGCGGGCCGATGGCGCGGCCCAGGGCCAACGCCGCGGCATCGATGCGCGCCGCGCCCACACCTTCACCCACCATCGCCACGGCCTCATCCAGGTAGGCCGCGAAGACGCGCGAGGTGAAGAAGCCCGGGCCGTCGCGCACGACGATCGGCTGCTGGCCGAGTTGGCGCATCCAGCTCAAGGCCTGCTGCAAGGTCGCGGCCGACGTGGCCGGGCCGCGCACCACTTCGACCAACCGCATGCGCTGCACCGGCGAAAAGAAGTGCAGGCCCAGAAAACGTTCGGGTGCTGGGAGATTCAAGGCCAGGCCCGCGATGGGCAGGCCCGAGGTGTTGCTGGCCAGCAGGGCATGAGCAGGAAGCGCCGTTTGCAACTGCGCCAGGGCTGGGCACTTCAATGCGCGGTCTTCGGGTACCGATTCAACGGCCAGGTCGCAATCCGCCAGTGCCGCCGGGCCGTGCGCCGGCAGCACGCGCGCGCCCTGCGCGGCCGCCTCAGCCGGCGCCAGCCGGCCGCGCGCCACCTCGCGCTGCAATGCCGCCAGCAAGCGCTGGTGGCCGGCCGTGGCGTGTGCCAGGTCGCGGCCAAGCAAGGCCACCTGCACGCCGGCGCGCGCCGCCAGGCGGGCCAGGCCCAAGCCCATCAGCCCCCGGCCCGAGCACGGCCAGGCGCTGCAAGGGGCGCGGGGCCGGCGCTTCATCCACCACACCACTTACCCCGCGGCCCGCGCCAACTGCAAGCCGCGCGTGGCATAGGCCAGCGCCAGCTTGCGGCCGATGCGTCCGGCATCGGGCAGGAAGCCGTTGCCGGCCTCGCCGCGCGCGGCCACGCCGGTGGAACCCACGGCGCCGCGGAACATGGCGAACGCCAGATGGAAGGGGCTCATGCGGTCGTTCGAGCCGGCCAGGGCATAGTAACGTTCCAGATAAGCGGCCTCATCAGGGATGCCCAACGCCGCCAGCGGCAGGCCCAGCAGGCCGCCGTTTTCATCAGCCGCCATGTGCCAGGCCTGGGCGTTGAAGGCCAGGTCGACCAGCGGGTGGCCCAAGGTGGAAAGCTCCCAGTCGAGCACGCCGATGACGCGCGGCTCGCTGGCATGGAACATCATGTTGCCGATACGAAAGTCGCCATGGCACAGCGTGATCAGCTCGCCGCTGGGCGCGCGCTCACGCAGCCAGGCCACCAGCTCATCGAGCGCGGGGTTGTCAGCGTCGCTGCGCCGATACAGTGCCCATTGCGCCGAAAAGCGCTTGAGCTGGCGCGCGATGTAGTTGCCTGGGCGGCCGTAGTCGGCCAGGCCCAGGGCGGCCGCATCGAGCCGGTGGATCGCGGCCAGCGTGGCCACCATGGCATTGAACAACTCGGCGCGCTCAGCGGCACTCACGCCCGGCGTGGCGTATTCCTGGAAGACGCGGCCATGCAGCCATTCCATCAAATAGAACGGCGTGCCCAGCACAAGCTCATCAGCGCAATAGTGCAGCGGTTTGGGCACCGGTACCGCCGTGCCTTGCAGAGCGGTGAGCACGCGGTATTCACGGTCGATGGCGTGGGCCGAAGGCATGACGACGCCGGCCGGCTTCTTGCGCAACACGGCGCGCCAGGCGCCACGCTGCACAAAGTAGGTGGGGTTGGACATGCCGCCTTCGGTGCGCTGCACCTGCACCGGCTCATCGGCGTTGCCGAGCAGGCCGCGCAAGAACTCAGCCAAGCACGCAACATCGAAGTCGATGCCGCGGTGGGTATCAGTGTCACTCATGCCAAACGTTAAACGGCGGCCAGTCCTGACGTGGCTTTCTTGCCGCTGAAGCCGAACAGGTACTGCGCCACGCGGCGAATCTGCACTTCTTCCGTGCCTTCGGTGATGCGATAGCGGCGGTGGTGGCGGTAGATGTGCTCGAAGGGCAAGGCACGGCTGTAGCCCATGCCACCGTGCACCTGCATGGCGCGGTCGGCCGCTTCGCACACCAGGCGGTTGGCGCGGAAGTTGCAAATCGAGACCATGTCGCTGATCTTCAGCGGGTTTTGCCGGTCCATCTGCCAGGCCGTCTTGAAGATGAAATGGCGCACCATTTCGCATTCGGCATACAGCTCCACCAGCGGGAACTGCACGGCCTGCTTGTTGGCCAGCGGCTCGCCGAAGGCCACGCGCTGGCGCGCGTACTTCACCGCCTCGGCAATGCAATAGCGCGCGGCGCCCACGCTGGCCGCGGCCTGGCGCACGCGGTTTTCATGCACGAAGCGCTGCGCGCACACCAGGCCTTCACCTTCCTTGTGCAGGATGGCGCTGTCGGGCACACGCACATCCTTCAGCTCGGTTTCGGCATGGTCACTGGGCATGTTGAAGGTCCAGTGGTTGTACAAAATCTTGTGGCCTGGCGTGGCCGTGGGCACGATGAAGGCGGTGATGCCTTTGCCATCGCCCGGCTTGCCCG
>JAYUQE010000483.1:0-2872 GCA_043756905.1 Burkholderiales bacterium
GTTGGCGTGCCCGCGCCCAGGCCACCAGCGCCCGACAGCCGCGTGGTGAAGGCGCTGGGCAGCGAGGCCACGGCAATGTCGTTGTCGTCAGCGTCGCCACTCGGGTTGGCGGTGGCCGTAGCATTCTGCAACCCCGCCGATTCATCATGCGTGACGCTCGCCCCGGTCAAGCTGATCGCAGCGGAATCGGTGAACGTGGTGGTGGCCACCGCGTCATCGCTGGTGCCGAACACGCCATCAGACCCTGCGCTAGCCGCGGTGAGCACGAAGCGAGCCCCCAACGAATCATCAGGGTCAACATACCAGGTGCTGGTGATGCTGCCATTGGCCAAGCCGTCAAGATCGCCCGCACCGCTGTCGGTGACGTACCACGGCTCATGGCCGGCCCCGGTGCTGGTGGCGATCACGTCGTCGTGCGTGCCCCAGATGCCGTCGGCGCCGGCGCCGAGGGTGTGGTCGACTTCAAACTTGATCGTGCTGCCGGCAGGCAGGCCGCTGGCTGTGATGACAGCCGTGCTGCCCGGCGCATAGTCTTCCAAATCGGTGCTGACTTTAAGGTCAATCATGGTTGTCTACTCCTTGGCGTTGTGAAGCTGCCGTTCCCACTGCATGCAGGTTTTGCCTCAGTGGAACCGTCCCCGCTGCCGTGGCGCGATGTGCGCAAATTCAACTGCTACACATTGACATCACCGGCAACCTGCATTCATCGTATGCCGCCCGATCCAGCTTGCATATGGCCCGAAAGGCCACCATTCAAGAATCCTTATCCTGCGTATTAGGGGGCTGCCTCATCGGCGCTGAGCAGTGGCGGCGAGTACTGGCGCGAGCGGTGGCAGTGAGCCCTTGCGCATCGGACCAAGCGGGGCCACCTGCGCGCGCCACATTGCTTGCCGCCGCGCGTGACGCGCGCGTTGGTGTGCTCAAACCAAGCCTGCTCGCCGCGCCGCCCGGCCGCCAGGTGTTGGGCAGCGCGGGCTGGTGGCGCAGGGTGGCGTGGCCGTGGCCTTCAAGGCCCAATGGGCGGAGTCAGGGTGAGGTCGACGTGGTCGAGCGCAGCGCTGCAGCCACCGCCAAATGTGGGGTCCATGCCACCAAGATTAGCGGCGCATGCCGCGCATGGCGTCGCATGTTTTGGTGAAGATCGGGATCGGGGGTTGACCGCAGTGCGTGCGGCAGCGCAACGGGCATCAAATTCACATCATCATGCGGTGACGGCGGGCCGCGCATCTGCCATGCTGCGTGCTCGCAAAGAACAAAACACAAGGCGAACAAGACAATGAGCTGGCGCGTGCTGGTGGTGGATGACGACGCCGAGGTGCGCGATTTCGTGGCCGCCAGCATCGCCGCGTGCGCCGAGCTGGAGCTGGCCGCCAGCCTGGGCACCGTGGCGCAGGCACGCGACTGGTTGAACGACCCGGCGCAGCACGTTGATGTGCTGCTCACCGACCTGGGCCTGCCCGACGGCAGCGGCCTTGAACTCATCCGCCTGGCCAGCCGGCGCCTGCCGCCTTGCGAGGCGATGGTGATCTCGGTCTTCGGCGACGATGAAAACGTGCTGGCCAGCATCGAGGCCGGCGCGCTGGGCTATCTGCACAAGGATGAGACGCCGGCCAACATCGCGCAGACCATCGTTGAGCTGAAGCGCGGCGCCTCGCCCATTTCACCCATGGTGGCGCGCCGCGTGCTGGCCAAGTACCGTGCCATGAGAAGCAGCGCGCCGCCGCCGCAGCCCGTGCCCGATGCCGCCGCAGTGGGCCTGCTCACGCCGCGCGAACAAGAGGTGCTCGAACTCTTTGCGCGCGGTTTTTCGTACGCCGAGATCGCGCGCTTGCAAAGCCTGAGCGTGCACACGGTGCGCACGCATGTGAAGAACCTTTACGCCAAGCTGGCCGTGCATTCCAAGAACGAAGCCGTGTTTGAAGCCACGCAAATGGGCCTGCTGGGTGGCGCTGCCAAAGGCCCGCGTTGACCGCCTGGGCAGCAGCGGTTTGGCTGCTGTTGTGCCTGTGGGTGCCCCCGGGCATGGCCGCGGTGCAGACCCTGGCGCAGGCCCAGGTCTGCCCAGCCGTGGCGCAGGGCTGCGTGCCGCACGCCACCACCCTGCCGTACCACTGGGATGCCCACCACCCGGGCCAGGCCGGGCGCGCCGAGTTCACCCTGGCCTTTGATATGCCGGCGGCGCCCACCGGGCCCGCCGCCGCGGCCGAGCCCTTGGCGCTGTACCTGCCGCGCATCGGCAATGGCTACGAGCTGCGCCTGAATGGCCAGGTGCTGGCGCAAAGCGCAGACTGGCAGCGCTCCAACGGGCCCGATGCCGCGAAGGCGCCGCTGCTCATCAATGTGCCCGTTGCGTTGCTGCGAGCGCGCAATGAATTGACGGTGTCGCTGCGGGCTGACGTGGTGCGGCGCGCGGGCCTGAGCGCACCGCTGTTGGGCACGGCGCGAGAAGTGTTGCCGCTGTACCGCAGCGCGTACCGCTGGCGCGTGCTGGGGGTGGAGATCGGCGCCACGCTCACCGGCCTGGTGGCGCTGCTGGCCTGTGCCTTGTGGATCAGCCGGCCGCGCGCAACGAGCGTGGGTGCAGCCGCCGCGCGCGAACGCGACCCGGCCTACATCTACGCCGCCGTGGCCATGGCCGGCTGGTGCCTGTTCTTTGGCGACCCGGCCGTCGAAGATCCGCTGCTGCCCTGGCCCGGCTGGGGCCTGGTGGCCGCAGGCGGGTTCATTGCCGGGGTGTGCGGCATGACGCTGTTTTGCCAGGACGTGGCCGGCCTGGAAACCCGCCGCTCGCGCTGGCTCATGGTGGGGGTGGCCAGCGCCGGGGTGCTCAGTGCCGCACTCACCCTGTGGTTAGGTTGGTGGCAAGCCTGGG
>JAYUQE010000484.1:0-7669 GCA_043756905.1 Burkholderiales bacterium
GCCCGCATGCGCCAGCAGCTCGGCCACGCGGTGCACACGCTCGCTGCTCCCTCCCGCGGGCTCGCCGATGATGAGCCCCCGGCCCATCTTGTGTTGCACCAGGCCAGGCTCGGGCGTAGAGGTGCTGGCGTGCACCACGCAGCCGATGACGCGGGGTAGCGCAATGGCCTGAGCGATCACGCCGCCCGGGTCCACGCTTTGCAAAGGTTCACTGCCGAACTCGGGCCGACCCTGGCAGAACCACCAGGGCACACCGTTCATTGCGGGCATCACCATGGTGTGCGGCCCCAGCAGCGGCGCCATGTTGCGCGCCACGCTGGTCATCGCGGGCGCCTTGACGGCCACGATCACCAGGTCCTGAACGCCCAACTCGGCGTGGTTTTCGCTGGTGTGGGCCGGCGCTTGAATCAGCTCATCGCCCTGCTTCAGGCGCCAGCCCTGCGTGCGCAGCGCCTGCAACGTGGCGCCGCGGGCGAGTGCGCAAACTTGCGCGCGGCCCGCTGCGGCCAAGCGAGTGCCAATGAAGCCGCCAATGGCGCCGGCGCCGATGACGCAAACTTTCATGAGCTTTCCTGGTTGTCCGGCTGACTGCCTCGTGAAGCGTGGGTGGCATGAAGCCTATGGGAAGCGATGCAAAAGTCTACGTTCTCGCTGCTTGGCTGCCGGTCTGGCTACTGGAGTGCTCAAGGCAGGCTGCGTTCAGGTGAACCTCACGGCACCGCCAGCGTGGCCAGGTATTCGGCCAGCGGCTCCAGATCTTCAGCCGCCAATGCCTGCGCGGCGGAGGTCATGGTGCCGTCGAAGTCAGCCCGCTTGGCCGCCTTGAAGCCCTTCAGTTGTTCCAGCAAATAAGCCTGATGCTGCCCGGCCAGGCGCGGGATGTGCTGTTGCCCTGTTAAAGCAGCGGTATGGCAGGCCACGCAGTTGTGCTGCGCGCTAAGTGCGCGGCCCTTGGCCACCACGTCAGCGCTGGCTTGGCGCGTGGGCGGCGCCAGTTTTTGCGCAGCGTAGAACGCGGCCAGGTCGTTCAGGTCAACGTTGCTCAGCGCGCTGACGAAAGGCGCCATCTGCGCGTTTTCGCGCCGCCCTTCGCGGAACATGAACAAGGCCGTGACGATGAATTGCCGCGGCTGCCCGGCCAGCGAAGGAATCAAGGGCTGGCTGGAATTGCCATCGGTGCCATGGCAGGCGGCGCAGACCGCGGCCTTGACGCGGCCTTCTTCCACGCCGGCCTGCGCTGCGCTGACCGCAGCGACCCAGGCCGCTGCGATGAACACCTGGCGAAAGTGCATGACCAGATTACCGCGCGTAGCTCACGCGGTAGATGATGCCGTTGTAGTCGTCCGAAAACAGGATCGAACCGTCCTTCAACTGCAAGACATCGACCGGGCGGCCCCACATCGGCGGGTCGCCGCGGTCGTTTTCCAGGAAGCCTTCGACGAAGGGCTTCTTGGTCACCTTGCCGTCAGCGCCCACGGCCACGTGGATCACGTTGTAGCCTTGCTTTGGGTCGCGGTTCCATGAACCATGCTGGGCAATCAGCATCGTGTTCTTGTACTCGGCCGGGAACATGCTGCCGGTATAGAACTTCACGCCCATCGGGGCAATGTGCGCGCCCATCTTGTCTACGGGCGCGGTGAACTCGGCGCAGGTGCGGTTCTTGCCGAAGGCCGCGTCGAGCAAGTCGCCCTGGTGGCAGAACGGAAAACCGAAGAGCTGGCCCTTGGTCTTGGCCACGTTCAACTCGTCATGCGGCAGGTCGGTGCCCAGCCAGTCGCGGCCATGGTCGGTGAACCACAGCTCCTTGGTCACCGGGTGGAAGTCCATGCCCACGCTGTTGCGCACACCCAGGGCAAAGGTCTCCATTTCGCCGTTTCGCGGATCGACGCGAACAATGGAGGCCTCGTTGTAGGTGGGCATGACGATGTTCTGCGGCGAGCCGATGTTGAAGTACAGCTTGCCGTCAGGCCCCATGGCCAGGTACTTCCAGAAGTGCCCGGCCTGGTTGGTGGGGTCCAGGTTGTCGATCACCACCTGGCCTGCGCCGGGGGCGTCGAGCTTGTCTTCAATGCCGTCATAGCGCGTGATGCGGTGGCGCTCGGCCACATACAACGTGCCCTTGTCGAAGACGATGCCGTTGGGCACCCGCTGGCCCTTGAGCACGGTCTTGACCGTGCGCTTGCCGCCGGCATCGACGATGGCATAGACGTTCGACAAATTGCGGTTGCTGACGAACACCGTGCCCTTGTCGCCCAGCGCCAGTGAGCGCGCTTCGGGCACGCCATCGGCCCAGACCTCGATCTTGAAACCGGGCGGCACGCGCAGCTTGTTGGTCGGCAATTCACTGGCGGGCCGGCCGGTGAGGTGTGGCGCAAAGGGGTGCAGGGTCGATGTTTCCTGGCCCGGGGCCATGCCTTGCTTCCAGGCCGGCGCGGGCGGCGCGGCGGGGGCAGAGGGGGCGGCCTGTTGGGCAGCGGCGGCGCCGGCCAGGGTGGCCAGCAGCACGCTGGCGAAGAACTGAGGATTGAACATGCTTGTCTTCTCCGATCAACTTGTGGTGGGGCAGTGCGCAGTGGCGTACTGTGCCAAGCTCACAAAGCCCCCACGCCCGTGTTGACCCCCATTGCGCGCGCGCAAAGCGGCATCGGGGATCAACCGCCACACCCCACCACCCTGTGCCGCGGCAATCCAATGCGCGCTGCGGCCGATCTTCTGGAGCCTTGCCATGCCCCTGCCCAACCTGCTGTCGCCGCTGGCGTTGGCGGCCCTGTTCGCGTGCGTGCTCACACCCGCTGCACAAGCCGATGATGGCGACGAGTCGTTGGGCATCGAGCGTGCCGTCACCCTGCCCAAGCAGGCCAAGGGCAACCCGCCGGTGTGGGCGGGGCACGCCTATCGGCAGGGCGTGGTGTCGGCGACCAACCCCTACGGCGCGCAGGCCGGCGCACAGGTGCTGGAACAAGGCGGCAACGCGGTCGATGCCGCCGTGGCCATGGCCTACGCGCTGAACGTGGTTGAGCCGCAGTCGGCCGGTATTGGCGGCGGCGGCTTCATGATGATTCACCTGGACAGCACGGGCGAAACCTTCATTGTTGAAACCCGCGAAAAGGCCACCGCAGCGGCCACGCGCAACATGTTCGTTGGCGTGCCCAACGCCAGCCTGCAAGGCGTGGCCGTTGGCGTGCCGGGCATGGTGCGCGGCACCGCCATGGCGGTGGAGCGTTGGGGCAAGCTGCCTTTGGCGCAGGTGCTGCAGCCCGCCATCAAGCTGGCTGGCGAAGGCTTTGCCGCCACGCCGCGCTATGCAGCCGTGAGCTGCAATGCGCGTTCGCAAAATTCACCCGAAGCGGCGGCCTTCTTCTGCCCCGGCGGCGGCAACATCGGCCCGGTGGCGGGCTCGCTGGTGCGCAACACCGCCTTGGCCGGCACCTTGCAGCTGATCGCCGAGCATGGTGCTGATTGCTTCTACCAATTCATGCCCGAGAAGGGCTGCGACATCGCGCTGGGCATCATCGAAGGGCAGAAGTTCAACCGCCCGCAAGCCGCCGGCGGCAAGGCCGGCAGCATGACGCTGGCCGACCTTGCCAACTACGACGCCAAGGTGCGCGCGCCCGTGGTGGGCAGCTATCGCGGCTACACCATCAAGTCGATGTCGCCGCCCAGTTCGGGTGGGTTGACGTTGTTGCAGATGCTGCAGATGGTGGAGCGCTTTCCCATCGGCAGCAAAGAGGCGGGCTATGGCTTCGGTGCGGTGAAAACGCTCACCCTGATGGCCGACGCCATGCGCCTGGCCTTTGCTGACCGCGCGCAGTGGATGGGCGACATTGACTTCGTGCCCGTGCCCATGAAAGGCCTGCTCAGCCCCGCCTACGTGGGCTTGCGCGGCGCGGCCATCGTGCCTGGCCTGCGCTTGAACCCGAACCCCGTGGCAGGCGACCCGCGGCTGTATGACGTGGCGGGCCTCAAACCCACGCGGCGCCTGGCGGTGGCCGAGCCGGTGACAGGCCCGGGCGAGACCACCACGCACTTCGCCGTGGTCGACAAGTGGGGCAACATGGTCACGTACACCAACACCATCGAAACCTCACACGGCATCGGCGTGTTCGCCGGCTACAAGCGCACCGATGGCTCGTTGCGCAACCATGGTTTCCTGTTAAATAATGAGTTGACTGACTTCAACACCACGCCCAGCACCAACCCCTACACCGGCGGGCCGGGCTTCAATGATGTGCAGCCGAACAAGCGCCCGCGCAGCAGCATGAACCCGACCATGATCTTCACGCCCGATGGCCAGCCCCTGGTGGCATTTGGCTCACCGGGCGGCGCATCGATCATCAACTCGGTGTTCAACGTGACGCTGAATTTGATCGACCATGGCATGACGATTCAGCAGGCGATTGACGCCACGCGCATCTCCGTGACCGGCGCGGCGCCCACCATCGCGGTGGAATCCACCCTGCCGCTGGCCACGGCAGACGCTCTGCGGGCACTGGGCTACAGCGTGCCCGCGCCGGCTGACATCGGCGCGGTGCAGGCGGTGCTGGTGGACCCGAAGACCGGCAAGCAATACGGCGGCGCCGATGCGCGGCGCGAAGGCACGGTGATTGGGTTGCCGCGGCCGCAGGGCAAGTAGGCCCTTCGCACGCAGTACTGGACTTTGACGCCGCTGCCGCCGACCATGCCGCACGAATCCGCCTGGAGCTTGAAGCCGCCGGCATGCCCATCGGCCCGGCCGATTTGCTGATCGCCGCCACGGCGCGCCGCCATGGCCATGTGCTGGTCACCCACAACACGCGCGAATTCGCGCGCGTGCCGCAACTTCAAGTCGAAGACTGGTATTGAACGCTGCCGCGGCAGCAACCAGCAACGTTTAACCCGGTAGCCGCACCGGCAACTGCGAGAACCCGCGCACGAAGGCCGAGCGCACGCGCACGGGCGGGCCCATCACCTCGATCACCGGGAAGCGCTTGAGGATCTCTTCCCACAGAATTTTCAATTGCAGCTCGGCCAGGCGGTTGCCCACGCAGCGGTGGATGCCGAAGCCGAATGAGAGGTGCTGGCGCGGGCTCTTGCGGTCGATGATGAAGCGCTCGGGCTCGCTGATGGCTGAAGGGTCGCGGTTGCCCGAGAGGTACCACATCGCCACCTTGTCGCCCTTCTTGATTTGCTTGCCGCCGAGTTCAGCGTCTTGCATGGCGGTGCGGCGCATGTTGGCCAGCGGGGTTTGCCAGCGGATGATCTCGGGCACCAGGCTTTCAACCAGGCCTGAGTTGGCGCGCAGCTTGGCGAATTGTTCCGGGTGGTCGTGCAGCGCCAGCAGGCCGCCGGTCATGGAATTGCGCGTGGTGTCGTTGCCGCCGACGATGAGCAGCACCAGGTTGCCCATGAATTCCATCGGGTTCATGTTGCGCGTGGCCGGGCCGTGGGCCAGCATCGAAACCAGATCGGTGCGCGGGGGCGCATTGACGCGCTCGTTCCACAGCTTGGTGAAGTAGGCCAGCATCTTGCCCAGCTCGGCCATGCGCTCTTGCGGGCCCAGGGCGTCGGGGTTGGCGGCCTTGTTCATGGTTGATACGTCTGACCACCAGGTGAGCAGGCGCCGGTCTTCGAGCGGAAAGTCAAACAACGTGGCCAGCATCAGCGTGGTGAGTTCGATCGAGACCTTGTCGACCCAGTCAAACGTTTCGTTGCGCGGCAGTTCATCGAGCACCTTGCAGGTGCGTTCGCGGATCAGCGTGGCCATGTTGGCCAGGTTGCCCGGCGCCACGATGGGGCTCACCGCCTTGCGTTGATCATCGTGCTGCGGCGGATCCATGGCGATGAACATGGGCAACTGTTCACCCGGCGGCGGGTTCATCAGCGTGATGCCGCCCAGGCGCCAGTCTGATGAATAAACGGCCGGCTGCGTATCGACCGCCATGATGTCCTGGTAGCGCGTGACCGACCAGTAGTCGTCCATGCCCGGGATCGGGCTGTGGCTCCAGTGCACCGGGTCTTCGGCGCGCAGCCGCTCGAAGGTGTGGCCCACGGTGTCTTCAACAAACAGCTCCGGGTCAGCCGGGTTGAGCTGATCCAGCGGCAGGGCATAGGCGCGCTCGCGGGCCAGGGCTTGGGTGCGGGCGGCGGCGGCAAGGTCGGCGGGGTTCATGGTGGCTCTCCGGCGTGCGGTTCAGTGTTGGCGAATCAGTGGCCTGAAACGTTGAAATGGGAGTCGAGGAACGCGCGAGGCGGGGTGCGATGCAAGGCCTGCCGCAGGCGTGCCCTGCGCTTCGCTTGGGCGGGCACAGCGATGCCTGTTGGCATCGCGAGCATTTGCAACGCCGCAGCGTGCCCCGTATCGCGCGGGCAGCGACTTCCGATTTCAGCGTTACAGGCCACTAGTGCTGCCCTTCGGGCATGGTGACCACCAGCCCGTCCAGCTCATCGGTTACGTTAATCTGGCAGGCCAGGCGCGAGCTTTCGCGCAGCTCGGCGGCAAAGTTGAGCATGCTGTCTTCGACCGCCGTGCGCTGGCCGGTGCGCGCCGCCCAGTCTTGCGCCACAAAGACGTGGCAGGTGGCGCAGGCGCATTGGCCGCCGCAATCGCCATCGATGCCGGGCACGCCGTTGTCCACCGCGGCGCGCATCAGCGAGGCTCCGGCTTGGGCGTTGACTTCATGGTGGCTGCCGTCGTGGGCGATGAAGGTGACTTTTGGCATGGGCTGGGGCCTTGTGGTTCAGGGGCGGTGCAGGCGGCGCAACCAACCGGGTGCGTGCGCTGCCGCGTGATGGCCAACCATGCTCGAAGTGGCGCGGTAGTTCAACGCGGCGAAACCCTCATGGATTTGCATGGTGGCGGTGTGCCACCTCACCAATCCCAAACGCTGAGCTGGCCTTGCGCCAGGTAATACACCTGGCCGCCGATCTGCACGCTGCGTTCAGACCACAAGTCAACGCCCAGGCCAGGCGGCAGCGGCGGCAACAGCGGTTTGGTGGTGAGCGTGCGTTGCACGGTGTCGACCTCGATGCGCAGCAAACCGTGCTCGCCGGCGGCGCCGCCGGCCAGCGTCAGGCTCAATGGCAAGGCGATGCGCGCCATGCCGCCCTGGTTGAACACGTTCATGCCGTGCGGGCCGGCATCCAGCGCGCTGATGCTGCCGCGTGCGCCGAAGATTTGCGAGGCCAGCTCGCGCGGCCGGGCCGGGTCGCGCACATCGAACAGGGCCAGCTTCACGCCCGCCGTGAACCCGGTGGCATCAGCCTGCCGGCCCACGCCGAACAGCAGCCCTCCCGGCAAGGGCAACAGGTCATCGGAAAAGCCCGGCATCTGCAATTCGCCCACCGCCCGGGGGTCGGCAGGGTTGGACAGATCGAGCACATACAGCGGGTCGCTCTGGCGGAAGGTGACCACGTAACCGCGCTCGCCCAGCATGCGCACGCCATGCACCTGCTCGCCGGCGTGGCCCAGCGGCGCGGGGCGCTGCGCATTGGGCAGGGTGGCCAGGACTTGCAGGGTCTGGTCTGCCGGGTTGTCGCGCAGCACGGTCAGGGTGGCCGGTGATGGCGGCAGGCTGGCCGCATCGGCCACGCTGGCCCAGCCGAGCTCGCCGGTGAAGCTGAGCACGCGCAGGTCACCGTTGTGCTCGCTGATGCGGTAGGGCTTGCGCTGCGCGTCCCAGCCCAGGTGGCC
>JAYUQE010000485.1:0-7662 GCA_043756905.1 Burkholderiales bacterium
GCCTGTCGCATCGCCTGCACCTGCATCACCTGGCCAACCCCGAGCCTTGCGCGCAGTTTGCGCTGCTCAGCGACTGGCCCGATGCCGCCACCGAACACAGCCCCGCCGACACGCCGGCGCTGGACGAAGCCTGCCGCGCGCTGCAGGCCCTCAACCAGCACTACCCGGTGGCGCCGGGCGACGCACCACGCTTCATCCTGCTGCACCGGCCACGTCGATATAGCAATAGCGAACAGGCCTGGATAGGCTGGGAGCGCAAACGCGGCAAGCTCGAACTGCTGGTGGCCGCCCTGGCGGGCCCTGCGCCAGCCGTCGGATCGGCCGGCGCAGCGCCGCCCCCGGGCTTCATCGACCTGGGCGAGCTGTCCCGGCTGGCCGGCCCCACGCCCTACCTGCTCACGCTCGACAGCGACACCGAGTTGCCGCCGGGACGGCTGCGTGAGCTGGTGGCCATCGCCGCCCACCCGCAGAACCGGCCGCAGCTCGATGCCGGCGGGCGCCGGGTGGTCCATGGCTACGGCATCGTGCAGCCGCGGATGGCCACGCCACTGCCCTCGCATGCCGAACAGACCCCCTTCCACTGGCTGTTTGCGGGTCAGTGCGGCATTGATCCCTACAGCGCTGCCAGCTCCGAGGTCTACCAGGATCTGTTTGGCGAGGGCAGCTTCAGCGGCAAGGGCCTGCTGCAGGTGCAGGCGGTGCATGCGGTGCTGGGCCAGCGCCTGCCCGATGGCCAGGTGCTCAGCCACGACTTGCTGGAGGGCTCGCTGGCGCGCTGCGCGGTGGCCACCGACGTCACCGTGATCGAGGACGCCCCCTCGCATGCCGACGTGGCCGCCGCCCGCCTGCACCGCTGGACCCGCGGTGACTGGCAGTTGCTGCCCTTCCTGCTGCAGTGGCGGCGCTATCCGCTGCGCGCCATCAACCGCTGGAAGATGTTCGACAACCTGCGCCGCTCGCTGGTGGCGCCGGCTTCATTGGCGTTGTTGCTGCTGGCCCTGGCCGGCTACCTGCTGTCGCCCTGGGCGGCGCTGGGCCTGGTGGCCGCGGCGTTCATGGCCGGGCCGGTGCTGGGCGCCGTGGCCGGCCTGGCGCCCAGCCGCGACGACGTGGCCAAGCGCCACTTCTACGCCCAGGCCGGGCTGGACCTGGCGCGTGCCGTGGGCGGCGGCCTGTGGCAACTGGGCCAGTTGCTGGCGCTGGCCTGGGCCGCGCTCGACGCGGTGGGCCGGGCCCTTTACCGCTTGGTGGTGAGCCGGCGCCAGTTGCTCGAATGGCAAACCGCTGCCGCGGCGCAGGCGCGCGCGGCCGGCACCTGGCGCGCCTTGCTGCGCCAACACCGCCACGTGCCGCTGGCCGCCCTGGCGCTGGGCGCTTTGTTGTGGTGGGCCGCCACGCCGTGGCCGCTACTGACCACGCTGCTGTGTCTGGCCTGGGCCGGCGCGCCGCTGTCCACCTGGTGGGTCAGCCGGGCACGGCCGGCGCCTGCTTCCAGCGAAGACGGCCTGACCGCCGAGCAGCAAGCCTACTTGCATGCGGTGGCACGCGACACCTGGCGCCTGTTCGAGCGCTGCATCGGGCCCGATGACCGCCACCTGCCGCCCGACAACTTGCAGCTCTCGCCCGGCGACATGCTGGCCCGTCGCACCTCGCCCACCAACATCGGGCTGTACCTGCTCAGCGCGGTGTGCGCGCGCCAGTTCGGCTGGATCGGCAGCACTGAGCTGGCGGCCCGGCTGCAAG
Source organism: Burkholderiales bacterium (assembly GCA_043756905.1). Classification (GTDB taxonomy): domain Bacteria; phylum Pseudomonadota; class Gammaproteobacteria; order Burkholderiales; family Burkholderiaceae_C; genus Rubrivivax. Next base: position 1,744 of record JAYUQE010000485.1, read on the forward strand.
CCACGCTGGCCAGCCTGGCCAGCTTGCAGCGCCACCGCGGCCACTTCCTGAACTGGTACGACACCGAAAGCGGCACGCCGCTGCTGCCGATGTACGTGTCCACGGTGGACAGTGGCAACCTGTGCGGCCACTTGCTGGCCGTGGCCCAGGCCTGCCTGGAATTGGCGCCGGCGCCGTTCGACGACCGCGCCGCGCAGCGCGCCTTGCGCGCCAGCCGGCAGCGCCTGAAGCCGCTGCTGGCGCGACGGCGCAGCCTGGTGGGCACGGCGCGGGCAGAGCTGCGCTGGTGCCTGGCCGACCACCGCGCCATGCGGCGTTCGGCACTGCAAGATGTGCTGGCGCAAAACGGCGCCGGCGCGGCCACGCTGGGCGCGCGGCTGCGCTCGCTGGCCGCGGCCTGCGAACAACTGGCCTGGCAGGCCGACTTCGGCTTCCTGTTCCAGCGCAAGCGCAACCTGTTCCACATCGGCTACCGCCTGGCAGAGCAAGAGCTTGATGCCGGCTTTTATGACTTGCTGGCTTCGGAGTCGCGCCTGACCAGCCTGCTGGCGGTGGCCAAGGGTGAAGTGCCGGTGCGGCACTGGGCCACGCTGGGGCGGCCGTTCTTCGCCGTGGGCACGCGCGCCGGCCTGCGTTCCTGGTCGGGCTCGATGTTCGAGTACCTGATGCCCAGCCTGGTGCTGGCCGAACCGCAGGGCAGCGTGTTGCACGACGCCTGCCTGGCCGCACTGGCCGAGCAGCGGCGCTTTGGTGCGGCACACGGCCTGCCCTGGGGCTTGTCGGAATCCGCCCATGCGGGGCGCGACCACACCCTGGCCTACCAGTACGCGCCGCAAGGCGTGCCGCGCCTGGCGCTGCGCCGCACGCCCGCTGACGAATTGGTGATCGCGCCCTACGCCACCGCGCTGGCCGCGCAGATTGCGCCGCACCAGGCCACCCTGAACTTCCAGGCCCTGCAAGGGCTGGGCGCGCGCGGGCGCTACGGCTTCATCGAAGCGCTGGATTGCTCGCCGGCGCACCAGGCCGGCAGCAACACGGTGACACCGGTCAACACCTTCATGGCGCACCACCAGGGCATGAGCATCGTGGCCCTGGCCAATGTGCTGCTGGGCGGCGTGGCACAGCGCTGGGGCATGGCCAGCGCGCACATCGAAGCCGTGGCCTCGCTGCTGCACGAGCGCGCGCCGCGCGAGGTGTCGCTGCTGTACGCGCCGCCCAGCGGCCCGTCCAACCAGGCCTTGCAGCGCCGCGCGCCGGGCCTGCTGCGCGAGGTGGTGCCCGGCGTGGCCGCGGTGGGCCCGACGCATGTGCTGAGCAATGGGCGCTACCACGTGGTGCTGCGCGCCAACGGCGCCGGCCACAGCCGGCTGGGTGCGACCGGTATCACGCGCTGGCGCGACGACGCATTGCGCGATGCCCACGGCAGCTTCGTCTACCTGCGCTGGGATCAGCACCCGCAGGCGGCGTCCATCACCCAGCACCCCGCACCCGATGCCGCCGCGCACTACCACGCCACCTACCACGCCGAGCGCGTGTGTTTCAGCGCCACCTGGCCCGACGTGCAGGCGCACATGACGGTGTGGGTGAGCCCGGAAGACGACATCGAGTTCCGCCAGATCGAGCTGCACAACCTGGGCCAGCGCGCGCTGGACATCGAGCTGCTGTCGGCGTTCGAGGTCACGCTGGCCCACGCCCACGCCGACGAGGCCCACCCTGCATTCAGCAACCTGTTTGTGCAAGCGCACTGGCAAGCCGAGGAGCAGGCGCTGGTGTTCGAACGCCGCGCCCGGCTGGAAACCGAAACCGGGCTGCTGTGCGCCCACTTCATTGCCGAGAGCGACGAGCAGATGCAGGGCGTGCGCGTGCAGGCCGACCGCGCGCAGTGGCTGGGCCGCCATGGCCGGCCCGGTGTGGCCGGTGTGGCCGGTATGCCCGCTGTGCCCGGTGTACCGGCCGCGGGCTTCGACGATTCGCCCGACCTGCGGCAAGACTGCACGCTGAGCACCGGGCTGGACCCGGTGTGCGCGCTGGCCGTGCGCCTGCGCATTCCGGCGCAAGGCCAGGCCAGGCTGACCCTGGCCACCACCGCCAGCGCCAACGCCGGCACGTTGCAGGCGGTGGTCGACAAATACCGCCAGGCCAGCCATGTGCGGCGCGCCTCGCTCATGTCGGCCACCTTGAGCGGCATCCGGCTGCGCACGCTGCGCATCAGCCCCGAAACCGTTGCCGCCACGCAAATGCTCACCAGCGCGCTGGTGCACACGCTGGCGCGCGTGCAGGCCGATGCCCCCGCGCCCGACGGCGACACCTGCGACCGCCGCGCCTTGTGGCGGCTGGGCATATCGGGCGACCGGGCCATCGTGCTGGTGAGCATTGACGCGCGCGAAGGCCTGGGCCTCGTGCGCTCGCTGGCCAAGGCCTTGCAACTGTGGGCCTGGGGCGGCATCGAGTGCGACCTGGTGGTCATCGACCATGAAGCGGCGTCGTACCAGATGGAACTGCAGCGCGAGCTGGCCGCGCTGCGCGAGCGCCACGCGGCCGAGGCCACAGCGGCGCCGGGGCAGGCCAGCACGGCCTTGCACGTGGTGCTGGCCGCCAACTTGGCGGCGCCCGAACGCGCCGCCTTGCAGGCGCTGGCGCGGCTGCGCCTGCATGCCGATGGCCGGCCGCTGGCACGCCATGTGGAAGAGTGGCTGCAGCGCCATGAACTGGCGCTGCAAACGCGGCTGGACACGGCCACCGTCTTGCTCGGCACGGGTACTGCTGCCGGCCAGGTGCCGGGCGTTGGCAGCAGCCTGTCCAGCGGCGAGTTCGACGCCGCGTCGGGCGAATTCCGCTTCAGTGTCAGCGCGCACGCCGGCACGCCGCGGCCGTGGGTCAACGTCCTGTCCAACCCGCAGTTTGGTGCTCAGGTGTCCGAGGCCGGCGCCGGCTTCACCTGGGCGCGCAACAGCCGGCTGAACCAGCTCACCGCCTGGTCCAACGACCCCGTAGCCGACCCGCCATCGGAGTGGTTCGTGCTGCAAGACCGGCGCAGCCTGCGCGCCTGGAGCCTTTCGCCTTCGGCCTGGGGCGACACCGATGTGCAGTACCAGGTGGCGCATGGCCAGGGCAGCAGCCGCATCAGCCACCGCCGTGGCGCGCTGGAAGTGAGCGTCACCTGGTGCGTGGATGCGCACACCAGCGTCAAGCAGATCGCTGTGCGGCTGCACAACCATTCCGGGCGCAGCATGAACCTGCGCCTGGTTGGCCTGGCCGAATGGCTGATGGGCGCCAACCGCAGCGACCGCGCCAGCACACGCACGGCGCTGTATCGGCAGCGCCTGCCCGATCAGGCCGGCAACGACCCGGGGTCCGCGGGCGAGCCGCCGCGGCCGCGCAAACTCACTGCGCTGCTGTGCACCCAGCGCGACGCCGCGGGCGGCTTCGGCGGTGGCACGGCGTTCCTGGCCCTGGCCGGCGGCGCTGACGACACTGAAGACTGGACCTGCGACCGCCGCGAGTTCTTTGATGCCCGCGGCTGCCTGGTGCTGCCCGACCACCTGGGCCAGCGCGCGGGCCCGGGGCTGGACCCGTGCGCGGCCTTGTCCGTGCCCATCGCGCTGGCCGGTGGCCAGACCGTGCAGCAAGTGTTCCTGCTCGGTTGGGGCGACAGCCTTGATGCCGCGCGCCAGCTCGCCACGCTGGCCGCGCATGAATCACCGGGCCAGCGCATGCGCGCGGTGCGCGAGGGCTGGGACACGCTGCTGGGCGCGGCCACCGTGGCCACGCCCGACCCGCTGTTCGATGCCTTGGTAAACCGCTGGCTGCTGTACCAGACGGTGGCCTGCCGGCTGTGGGCCAAGGCCGGCTTCTACCAAGCCGGTGGTGCCATCGGCTACCGCGACCAGTTGCAGGACGCGCTGGCGCTGACCTGGGCGGCGCCACAGATGCTGCGCGCGCAGATCGTGCTGTGCGCGTCGCGCCAGTTCCCCGAAGGCGATGTGCAGCACTGGTGGCATGCCAGCACCGGCGCGGGCGTGCGCACGCATTTCAGCGACGACCTGCTGTGGCTGCCTTATGCCTGCCTGCACTACCTGCGCGGCACGGGCGACGCCGCGCTGCTTGATGAAAGCGTGCCCTTCATCGAAGGCGGCACCATTGCCGAAGGTGCCGAAGACCTGTATGAAGTGCCGCAGGTGAGCGCGCGCGAGGCCAGCGTGTTCGAGCATGCGGCGCGCAGCATCGACCGCAGCCTGAAGGTCGGTGTGCATGGCCTGCCGCTGATGGGCACGGGTGACTGGAACGACGGCATGAACCGCGTGGGCCACCTCGGGCGCGGCGAATCGGTCTGGCTGGGCTGGTTCCTGTGCCAGGTGGTGGCCGGCTTTGCGCCGCTGGCCCGCGCCCGCGGCGAAGGCGAACGCGCACAGCGCTGGGAACACGCCGCGCAGGGCTGGAAGGCCGCACTGCAAGGCCCGGCATGGGACGGCCAATGGTTCAAGCGTGCGTTCTTCGACGACGGCCAGCCGCTGGGCTCGCACGCCAATGCCGAAGCCCGCATCGACCTGGTGGCCCAGGCCTGGAGCGTGCTCTCCGGCGTGGCCTCGCCGGCGCTGCAACGCATGGCGCTGGCCGCGGTGACCGATCACCTGGTCGACCCGCTGGCCGGCCTGGTGCGCCTGCTCGACCCGCCCTTGCAGCACGCGCAGCCCAGTGCCGGCTACATCCAGGCCTACCCGCCCGGGGTGCGCGAAAACGGCGGCCAGTACGCGCACGCTGGCGTCTGGGCCTTGATGGCGCAGGCGCAGTACGCGCTGGCCCTGCCGCCGGGCGACCCGCAGCGCGACGCCGCCGCCGACCAGGCCTGGCAGACCTTCACCTACCTCAGCCCGGCGCACCGCGCCAGCCACCCGCAGCGCGGTGCCGCGTACGGCATCGAGCCGTATGTGATGGCCGGCGACATCTACAGCCAGCCGCCCTACGTGGGCCGCGGCGGCTGGAGTTGGTACACCGGCGCGGCGGCCTGGCTGCACCGCGCCGCCATCGAATCGTTGTTCGGCCTGCAGCTCCAGGCCAACGGGCTGCGCTTCACGCCCTGCCTGCCCACGCACTGGCCGCGCGCCGAGCTCACCCTGCGCCGCGGCGACGCCACACTGCGCTTCATCTTCTGCCGCGCCAACGCGCCGGCCGCCCTGGTGGCCACCGCGGCGCAGCAGGCCCAGTTGCTGCTGCCGGGCCAGACCCTGCTGCTGGGCCGGCTGGATGCGAACACCACGTATGTGGTGCCGCTGCTGCACCAGACCCAAACCCAGACGCAGACCGCCGGCGCGCTGGGGTGAAGGCGGCCATGTCCTACAGACTCACGCGCAGAGCGCCTATGGCCGCCGTGCAGCGCTGTTTCTACAGTTCGGCAACAGCCCGGGGCATGCAGCACCGGGCCCGCCAAACCCCTCACAGGAATGCGACATGGCCCTCAGGAATGAACCCGGCAACGTCAAGACCATGGCCACGCCACCGCGCCTGGCGCTGGACGAAAAGTTGATCAGCGCGGCGCGCAGCCGCGCTGAGGCCACGTCGAGCGTGCCGCAGGCCGGGCCGTGGCGCCAGGATCTGATCAAACTGCTGAACGACTCACTGGCCACCGAGCTGGTTTGCGTGCTGCGCTACAAGCGCCACCACTTCACCGCCGTGGGCCTGGCTAGCGCCAAGATCGCTGAAGAGTTTTTGGTGCACGCCAACGAAGAAGCGGCGCACGCCGACCGGCTGGCCCGGCGCATCGTTCAGCTCGGTGGTGAGCCCAACTTCGCGCCCGACTCGCTGAGCGCACGCAGCCACGCGGCCTACGACGAATCGGCCGACCTGAAGGCCATGATCAAGGCCAATCTGGTGGCCGAATGCGTGGCCATCGAAAGCTACAGCCAACTGATCGCGCTGATT
>JAYUQE010000486.1:0-2858 GCA_043756905.1 Burkholderiales bacterium
CGATCGACTCGATGGTGCCGATCGGCCGCGGCCAGCGCGAGCTGATCATCGGCGACCGCCAGACCGGCAAGACCGCGGTGGCGATCGACACGATCATCAACCAGAAGGGTCAGAACATGACCTGCGTCTACGTCGCCATCGGCCAGAAGGCGTCGTCGATCAAGAACGTGGTGCGCTCGCTTGAAGCCAACGGCGCGCTCGAATACACCATCGTGGTGGCGGCATCGGCCAGCGAATCGGCGGCGATGCAATATGTGTCGGCCTACTCGGGTTGCACCATGGGCGAATACTTCCGCGACCGCGGCCAGGACGCGCTGATCATCTATGACGACCTGAGCAAGCAGGCCGTGGCCTACCGCCAGGTGTCACTGCTGCTGCGCCGCCCGCCCGGCCGCGAAGCCTACCCCGGCGACGTGTTCTACCTGCACAGCCGCCTGCTCGAACGCGCCGCGCGCGTGAACGCCGACTATGTTGAGAAATTCACCAAGGGCGAAGTGAAGGGCAAGACCGGTTCACTCACCGCGCTGCCGATCATTGAGACGCAGGCCGGTGACGTCTCGGCCTTCGTGCCCACCAACGTGATCTCGATCACCGACGGCCAGATCTTCCTCGAAACCGCGCTGTTCAACGCCGGCATCCGCCCGGCCATCAACGCCGGCATTTCGGTCTCGCGCGTCGGCAGCGCGGCGCAAACCAAGCTGATCAAGGGCTTGTCGGGCGGCATCCGCACCGACCTGGCGCAGTACCGTGAACTCGCCGCCTTCGCGCAGTTCGCGTCCGACCTCGATGAAGCCACGCGCAAGCAGCTCGATCGCGGTGCCCGCGTCACGGAGTTGTTGAAGCAGGCCCAGTATTCGCCGCTGCCCATCAGCCTGATGGGCGCCACGCTGTTCGCGGTGAGCAAGGGCTACATGGACGACGTTGAAGTGAAGAAGATCCTGGCCTTCGAACACGGCCTGCACCAGCACCTGAAGACCAGCCACGCCGCGCTGTTGGCCAAGATGGAAAACGACAAGGCGCTGGACAAGGGCGCCGAGGAAGAGTTGACCAAGGCAACCGCCGCGTTCAAGAAGTCCTTCGCCTGACATGTCAGCCCCCGGCGTCCTTCGATCCACAGGAGTGGCCTCATGGCTGTAGGCAAAGAGATACGCGGCAAGATCAAAAGCTTCGAGAACACGAAGAAGATCACCAAGGCCATGGAAATGGTCTCGGCCGCGAAGATGCGCAAGGCCCAGGAACGCATGCGTGCGGCCCGGCCTTATGCCGACAAGATCCGCAACATCACGGCCAACCTGGCCGGGGCCAACCCCGAGTACCACTCGCCCTACATGCGCAAGGTGGCCAAGGCGGGTGATGCCGCGAAGGCCAAGGCCAGCGGCTTCATCGTGGTCACCACCGATAAAGGCTTGTGCGGCGGCTTGAACACCAACGTGCTGCGCATCGTCACCAACAAGATGCGCGAAGTGCAAGCAGCAGGCTCCAGCGTGCAAGCGGTGGCGCTGGGCAACAAGGGCTTCGGCTTCCTCAACCGAATCGGCGCGCAAGTGCTGAGCCACGCCACGCAGTTGGGCGACAAGCCGCACCTTGAAAAGCTGATCGGCCCGGTCAAGGTGATGCTCGACGCCTTCGTTGCCGGCAAGGTCGATGCGGTGTACCTGTGCTACACGAAGTTCATCAACACGATGACGCAAGTGCCGATGGTCGAGCAGTTGCTGCCATTGAGCGCAGAACGCATGCAGCAAACCGCTGCCGAGAAAGCGCAGTACAGCTGGGACTACATCTACGAGCCCGACGCCGCCACGGTGATCGACGAGCTCTTCACCCGCTACATCGAAGCACTGGTGTTCCAGGCCGTGGCCGAGAACATGGCGTCGGAGCAGTCGGCGCGCATGGTGGCCATGAAGGCCGCCACCGACAACGCGGGCAACCTGATCGCCGAGCTGAAGCTGGTCTACAACAAGACGCGCCAAGCAGCGATCACCAAAGAGCTTTCTGAAATCGTGGGCGGCGCGGCCGCTATTTCAGGCTGATCAAGCGGCTGATTGATAACGTTAATCAGCCGCCACCCCGGAACATCGAAAGAAGGACGCAAGACATGACCAGCACCCAAACCCAGGGCAAGATCGTTCAGTGCATCGGCGCCGTGGTCGACGTCGAATTCCCGCGCGACAAGATGCCGCGCATCTATGACGCGCTCAAGCTCGAAGGCAGCGCCCTCACGCTCGAAGTGCAGCAGCAGTTGGGCGACGGCGTGGTGCGCACCATTGCGCTGGGCTCCAGCGACGGCCTGCGCCGCGGCTTGATGGTCAGCAACACCGGCGCGGCCATCACCGTGCCGGTGGGCAAGGCCACGCTGGGCCGCATCATGGACGTGCTGGGCAACCCGATCGACGAGCGTGGCCCGGTTGACCAGACTCTCACCGCCAGCATCCACCGCAAGGCGCCCACGTATGACGAACTGAGCCCGTCGCAAGAGCTGCTCGAAACCGGCATCAAGGTGATCGACCTGATCTGCCCGTTTTCCAAGGGCGGCAAGGTTGGCCTGTTCGGCGGCGCCGGCGTGGGCAAGACGGTGAACATGATGGAGCTGATCAACAACATCGCCAAGGCGCACAGCGGCCTGAGCGTGTTTGCCGGCGTGGGCGAGCGCACGCGCGAGGGCAACGACTTCTATCACGAGATGGCCGACTCGAAGGTGGTCGATCTGGATGACCTGCCGGCGTCGAAAGTGAGCATGGTCTATGGCCAGATGAACGAGCCGCCGGGGAATCGTCTTCGCGTGGCGCTGACCGGGTTAACGATTGCCGAAAGCTTCCGCGACGAAGGCCGCGACGTGCTGTTCTTTGTGGACAACATCT
>JAYUQE010000487.1:0-7633 GCA_043756905.1 Burkholderiales bacterium
GGGAATCGCGAGTTCGCGACCTCAAATTCACAGACCCGAGGCGAAAAGCGAAGGCAGTCAACTGAAACTGTAATTCCGAGGGGTTGTGCAGACGTTCCCTAAAGGGCGGTGGGGCGCGGGGACGCGGTGTTCACACAACCCCCATCGGCCACTTGCTGGCCCATGGGCGCCGCCCCGTCATCCCGGGCCAGCTGTAGGCCAGCCACCGCCGCCAGATTTGCCACCGCGGCCAACGCAGCCACACCCGCCCACGGCGCGGCTTGGCGCTGCGTGGTGAAGGGGATGCGGTTCGGGCTCATGGGTGGTGTTGGGTTCGGTTGGGAAGGCGCGCACTCTAACAGCAGGTGTTGCGGCTGGGCAAGCGCATTTAGCCCCCTAATCCACTGAGTTGCTGATGCCGATGTCGCCGGCCGCAACCCAATTCAATGTCTCAGCAAAGCGGCTCACTGCAGCGCCGTGTTCAACTGCGATAGTCGGCGTTGATGCTCACATAGTCGTGCGACAGATCGCAAGTCCACACCGTGGCTTGTGCCGGCCCGCGGTGCAGGTTGACGCGCACCGTGATCTCGCTTTGCTTCATCACCCGCTGGCCGTCTTGTTCGCGGTAGTCGGGGTGGCGCGCGCCCTTGAGCGCCACGTGCACATCGTCGAGGTGCAGGTCGATCAGGCCTTGCTCCAGGTCGTCGATGCCGGCATAGCCCACGGCGGCGAGGATGCGACCCAGGTTCGGGTCGCTGGCGAAGAAGGCCGTCTTCACCAGGGGCGAATGCGCAATGGCATAGGCCACCAGGCGGCACTCGTTTGCGCTGCGCCCGCCGCCAACGGCAACGGTGATGAACTTGGTGGCACCTTCGCCGTCGCGCACGATGGCCTGGGCCAATAGCCGCGCCACAGCGATCAACGCCGCGCGCAGGGCCTGGCCATCGGCTGAGTCGAGCTGTTTGATCGGCGTGTGCCCGGCTTGGTGCGTGGCCACCAGCACGAGTGAATCGTTGGTGCTGGTGTCGCCATCAATCGTGATGCAGTTGAACGACAAGTCGGCCGCCTCGCGCACCAGGGCTTGCAGCAGCTCAGGCGCCACCGCAGCGTCGGTGGCGATGAAGGCCAGCATGGTGGCCATGTTCGGGCGGATCATGCCCGCGCCTTTGGCAATGCCCGTGACGGTGACGGTGCGCCCGCCCAACTCGATTTGCCGCGACGCCGCCTTGGGCAGGGTGTCGGTGGTCATGATGCCTTGAGCAGCGTAGCCCCAGTTCGCCGCGGCCAGGTTGACCACGGCAGCGGGCAGGCCGGCCGCGATGCGATCCACCGGCAGGCTTTCCATGATCACGCCGGTTGAAAACGGCAACACCTGCGCGCGGCCCAGGCCCAATTGCGCCGCAGCGGCGTCGCACACCTGGCGCGCGCGGGCCAGGCCGTCTTCACCCGTGCCGGCGTTGGCGTTGCCGGTGTTGATGACCAGGGCGCGAATGCCGGCGCCCGCTTGCAGATGTTCACGACACACCTGCACTGGCGCGGCGCAAAAACGGTTGCGCGTGAACACCGCGGCCACGCTGGAGCCGGCGGCCAGTTCAAACAGCACCAGGTCGCGCCGGTTGGCCTTGCGCACGCCGGCCATGGCGGTGCCAATGCGAACGCCGGGCACGGCGTGCAGGCCGGCGGGGTCAGGGGCGATGAGGTTGACGGGCATGGTGCGTGGGCAGCAGTTAACAGTTAAGTGCGCAGCAGTTCAGTGCGCAGCAGTTCAGGCGGCGGGATTGTAGGAAGCGAACATCACCTGGCTGCCCAACCTGCCCTGGGCATCGCGCTCGTAGTGGCGCAGCACGCCTTCGCGGGTGAAGCGCAGCGCCACTTCGGCAAAGCGCAACGCCTGGGCGTTGGGCAGATCGCTCAGAGCTTGCACCCGCGCAGCACCCATGCTGAATGCAAGCTGCACGCAAGCCAGCACGGCCTCGCGCATCAAGCCTTGGCCGCTGACGTGGGTGTCACCCACGTAGCCCACTTCACAGCGTGGCGCATCGAAGTCCCAACTGTGCAGGTCGATACGGCCGACATAGCGGCCACTGCCGGCCTCGAAGGCATAGAAGATCAGGCATTCGCCTTGTTCAACCAGCGCCAAGCCATTGACCATGAAGGTCTGGGCCCAAGCCAAGGTTTGGGCATGCTGGCCCCAGCCGATGTAGGCCAAGGCGGGCAGGCTGTGATTGAGGCTTTCTACAAAGGCCGGCGCGAATTCAGGCCTCGGCGCATGCAGCACCAGCCGCGGGGTGCGCAGTTCGCGCGGTGCTTCGACGAGCGCGCTGCGATCCACGTTGCCACACCCATCAGGCCAGGCGCCCGTGGCACAACTTGTACTTCTTGCCGCTGCCACAGGGGCAAGGGTCGTTGCGCCCGACCTTGGGCACCGCCTTGGCCGCGGTGGCGGCGTCGAACTCCTGTGTCACGCTGCCGTCTTCATTCGGGTGCGTGTAGGTCACGTTGCTCACCTGGCTGGCCTGCTGCTCCAGCGCATGCGCCGCTTCGGCCGCCTGCTCCTGGCTCTGGATGCGCACGGTCATGAGCAGTCGCGTCACGTCCATCTTCACCACGTCGAGCATGGTGGAGAACAGCTCGAAGGCCTCGCGCTTGTATTCCTGCTTCGGGTTCTTCTGCGCATAGCCACGCAGGTGGATGCCCTGGCGCAGGTAGTCGAGTGCGGCCAGGTGCTCGCGCCAGTGGCTGTCCATCGACTGCAACAACACCATGCGCATGAAGGGCGTGAATTGTTCTTCGCCAACTTGCTCGAGCTTGCCCTGGAACATGTCGTCGGCGGCCTTCGTCACCTTGGCCACGATGTCGTCATCGGTGATGGTGTCGCTCTGGTCAACGTCGGCGCTCAAATTCAACTCGAGCTGCCATTCGTCGGTCAGCACCTTTTGCAGGCCTGGCATGTCCCATTGCTCCTCCAGGCTTTCAGCGGGGACGAAGGTGCGCACCACATCGGTCATGGCGGCGCGGCGCAGGTTGGCGATCTGCTCGCTCAGCGCCTTGGCTTCGAGGATTTCGCTGCGCTGCTGGTAGATGACCTTGCGCTGGTCGTTGCTGACATCGTCGTACTCAAGCAATTGTTTGCGCACATCAAAGTTGCGCGCCTCGACCTTGCGCTGCGCGCCTTCGATGCTGCGCGAGACGATGCCGGCTTCAATCGCCTCGCCCTCGGGCATCTTCAGCCGGTCCATGATGGCGCGCACGCGGTCACCGGCAAAGATGCGCATCAACGGGTCATCGAGGCTCAGGTAAAAGCGCGACGAGCCGGGGTCGCCCTGCCGGCCCGAACGGCCACGCAATTGGTTGTCGATGCGCCGGCTTTCATGGCGCTCGGTGGCGATGATGCGCAGGCCGCCCTCGGCCTTGACCTTGTCGTGCAGGCCCTGCCACTCATCTTTGAGCTGCTGGATGCGCCCGGCTTTGTCGGGCTCGGCGATCGCCGCATCGGCCTCGAGGATCTGCACCTGTTTTTCGACATTGCCGCCGAGCACGATGTCGGTGCCGCGGCCGGCCATGTTGGTGGCGATGGTGATCACGCCCGGGCGCCCGGCCTGGGCCACGATCTCGGCCTCTTTGGCGTGTTGCTTGGCGTTGAGCACCTGGTGCGGCAACTTGGCCGCGCTGAGCAGGCCGGAAATGAGTTCGGAGTTTTCGATGGACGTGGTGCCCACCAGCACCGGCTGGCCGCGTTCATGGCAATCGCGGATGTCGGTCTTGACGGCCTCGTACTTCTCTTTGGCAGTCTTGTAGATCAGGTCGTTCTCGTCCTTGCGCACGGTGGGCCGGTTGGGCGGAATGACCACTGTTTCGAGACCATAGATTTCCTGGAACTCGTAGGCCTCGGTGTCGGCCGTGCCGGTCATGCCTGAAAGCTTGCCGTACAGGCGGAAGTAGTTCTGGAACGTCACCGACGCCAGGGTCTGGTTTTCGCTTTGAATCTGCACCGCTTCCTTGGCTTCCACGGCCTGGTGCAGGCCGTCTGACCAACGCCGCCCGGTCATCAAGCGGCCGGTGAACTCGTCAACGATGGTGACTTCGTCGTCCTGCACCACGTAATGCTGGTCGCGGTGGTACAGGTTGTGCGCACGCAGCGCGGCGTACACATGGTGCATCAGCGAGATGTTGGCCGGGTCGTACAGGCTGGCGCCTTCCACCAACAGGCCGGCTTGCATCAGCACCTGTTCGGCGCGCTCATGGCCGTCTTCGGTGAGGAAGATCTGGTGGCCTTTTTCATCGACCGTGAAGTCTCCGGCTTCGATCACGCCTTCGCCGGTGCGCGGGTCGGCCTCGCCGATCTGCTTCTTCAACTGCGGCACCAGGGCGTTGATCTTCACGTACAGCTCGGTGTGGTCTTCGGCCTGGCCGCTGATGATGAGCGGCGTGCGCGCTTCGTCGATCAAAATGGAATCGACTTCGTCAACGATGGCATATGACAGGCCGCGCGCCACGCGGTCGGTCACTTCGTAGACCATGTTGTCGCGCAGGTAGTCGAAGCCGAATTCGTTGTTCGTGCCGTAGGTGACGTCGGCCAGGTACGCGGCCTGCTTTTCCTCGCGCGACAGACCTGGAACGTTAACCCCCACGCTCAAGCCCAGGAAGTTGTACAGCCGCCCCATCCATTCGGCGTCGCGCCGGGCCAGGTAGTCGTTCACCGTGACCACATGCACGCCGTGGCCGCCCAGGGCGTTCAGGTACACCGGCAAGGTGGCCGCCAGGGTCTTGCCCTCGCCGGTGCGCATCTCGGCAATCTTGCCCTGGTGCAGGGCAATACCACCCATCAGCTGCACGTCGAAGTGGCGCATCTTGAGCACGCGCTTGCCGGCCTCGCGCACCACGGCAAAGGCATCGGGCAGCAGTTGATCCAGCGTTTCGCCTTGGCTCAGGCGTTCGCGCAGCTTGGCCGTCATGGCCTGCAGGGCGGCATCGTCCAAGGCCTCGAACTTCGGCTCCAGGGCGTTGATCTGCTGCGCGTTTTGGCGGTAGGTCTTCAGCAGGCGGTCATTGCGACTGCCGAAAATCTGGGTCAGTATCTTGGGCAACATGCGGCGTCAGGCCTAACGATTGATATGCGCCAAGGCGCGATGCGAGGTGGCGCCGCGCCGTGCGATCAGGGCCGCGGGCCAGGTTGCGCGGCGCGCGACCCAACCACCAGTTAACCAGGACAGGTGCCTGGGGCCATCACCGGCTTGCCAGGAGCCTGGCCGTGAGGGCTGAAAAACTGGTTGATTTTAGCATCGCGCCTCTGGCTGAGGCCGCCGGTGGCGCGTCAGCGGCGCGCAGTCTTGTGCGCCGCCAGCGCCGCGTCGCGCCCACCGGCCAGGAACTTGGCCGGGTCCTGGGTGACGGCGTCGACCATCACCTCGAAGTGCAGGTGCGGGCCGGTGGAGCGCCCGCTGTTGCCCACCTGGCCGACGACCTGGCCGCGCTTGACCAGATCGCCCGCGCCGACCGAGGCCTTGGACAAGTGCGCGTAGCGCGTGACCAGGCCGTTGCCATGATCCACTTCCAGCATCAAGCCATAGTTGGCATGCGTTTCGGCACTGAGCACCAACCCGCCCGCGGCGGCGCGCACATCGGTGCCCGCTTCGGCCGGAAAGTCCAGGCCTGTATGCAGCGCGGCGCGGCCGGTGAACGGGTCGGCGCGAAAACCGAACCCCGAACCGACCGGCCCTTCAACCGGCGCGGTGGTGGGCACCATCAGGGCTTGCAAGCGGCGCTCGAACAAGCGCGACTCGATCAGCGTGAAGACATCGCTGTGCTGGTCAGCCGACTCATCGAGCGCGCCCACGGCCTGATCGAGTTGCGCCAGGCTGGGCCGGTCGAGCGGCACGAACGGCCCGCCCTTGCCGTCGCCCGCGCGCTTCAGGCCCTTGATGTCCTCAGACTTCACGCCGGCCAGACCGAGCACGCGCTCGCTCACCGAATCGAGCTTGATCATCTTGGCCTGCATCTCGCCCAGCTTGTTGGCCATGGCGTCGAGGTTCTCGCGCATGAAGCGGTCGCGCTGGGCGATTTCATCGCGCACCACCAGCCCCACGATCTGGCTGACCACCGGCCAGCCATCGCGCGCCGCCTTCAGGAAGATGAAGTGGTACGTGGCGCCGGAAAGCAACAGCAACAGCATCACCAGGGTCAGCGCAGCGGCGGTGAGTTGCAGGCGACTCAGACGCAACACCAGGGTGCGCGGCGAATGGGTATGCGTGATCAAAATCTGCATCGGTAAACTCCTGTCATGCCCAGCCACACGTCACGCGCAGCACCCCATGCGGGCACCGTGCCGCTTTCCAGCGCCCTGGATCAGAGCGCGCCATTGACCAACTTGTTAGCCCGCCTGCGCGATTCGCGTTTGCGCTTGCAGGCCCTGAACGAGGTGTTGCCACCCTACTTGTGCGACCAGGTTCGCGCCGGCCCGGTGGACGACAGCGGCTGGACGCTGCTGGCCAGCAGCGGCGCGGCGGCCGCCAAACTGCGCCAGTTGTTGCCTTTGTTCGAAGACACCCTGGTTGCGAAGGGTTGGCAGCGTACTTCAATCAAGGTTCGAGTTCAATCGGCATGACCACAGGCCAAACCGGCCCATTCATGGGCATGGTGCCGGCTGTCAGAGTCGAACTGACGACCTTCCGCTTACAAGGCGGGTGCTCTACCAACTGAGCTAAGCCGGCGTGGCCCCATGCATTTTAAGGATGCGCGCCATGGCTGCTTCACAGGCCACTTGGCGCACGGTTGAGCGCTTCATTTGACGCGCCACTTAACGCGCCACCTAACACGCTACTTCACGCGCTTGAGCGACGGCCGAGCCGGGCTCGGGCCATCCGGCTCGGGCGGCTGCGGAGGCTCAGCCATCGCGTCATTCGGCGCGGCGGGCGCGTCTTCGCTCTCCACCGACGCTAATCGCAGGCCGCGAGGCGGCGTGGCTTGAGGCGGCGCGGCAACCCTGCCTGGTTCGCCGGTGTTGAGCGCGGCGGGCATCGGGAAGGCCATGCCCTGGCCGTTCTCTCGGGCATAAATGGCCACCACATGGTCTACCGGCACCATGATGTCGCGCGAATGGCCGCCAAAGCGCGCGCGAAACTCGATCCATTCGTTGCCCAGCTTCAAGGCGCTGGTGGCTTCAAGCCCGACGTTCAGAACGATCTCGTTGTTTTTCACGTACTCCATCGGCACCTTCACCGTGGCATCGACATGCACCGCGAGGTAGGGCGTGAAGCCGTTGTCGCTGCACCATTCGTGCAAGGCGCGGATCAGGTACGGCCGGGTGGACGTGCCTTGCGCATCGGGCGACAAGGTTTTGGTCATGTCAGTGACGCCCGGCCGCCCGAAGGCACTGACAACAACTTCAAGACCCGCATCGCGCCCCGCCTGCAGCAGGAGTTGGACGACGGCACCAAGAGCCCGGTGGCGGGGCTGCATCCGTTTCGGCTTCACCGCGTCTACCTCGCCGCATCCAAGCTGCCGGCTGCGGAGGGGGCGTTGCTGCCGTGGCGAGTGCTCGAGACCGAGCTGCGGCTCAAGGGGGAGAGCGATGAGCCGGACGTGGCCCTGGCCGAGCTGGTGGCCCATGTGGCGAACGCGCTGCAGGCGTCCCGGCCGGGGTCGCGATCCTCCC
>JAYUQE010000488.1:0-7614 GCA_043756905.1 Burkholderiales bacterium
CACTGGCCGCGCCGGCCACCACCGGCACCGCCTGCACCGCGCTGCCCAGCCCGCCGACCCAATACGCCGCGCCCAAGGCCACGACCAGGCCGGCCGCACCCAGGGCCAGCAGCGGCGCGCGCTGGGCCAAGGCCTGGCGGAGCGCGGCGCGGCGGTCGGCGCCAAAGACTTCGTTGCCGGCTTGCACCACCATCTTGTCGTCGGCGCGGCGCTTGCCCTGGCTGTAGGCGCCGAGCAAGGCGCGGTCGCACAACAGGTTGATGCGCCGCGGCACGCCGCGCGAAAGCTTGTAGATGCGCGCCAGCGCCGGGCGCTCGAACGGCAGCGGCCCGCCCCAGCCCGCCACTTCAAGCCGGTGACGGATGTAATGGCGCATCTCGTCCTCAGTCAGTGCACCCAAGTGGTAGCGCGCGATCACGCGCTGCGCGAGTTGCTCCATCTGTGGCTGGGCCAGCATGTCGCGCAATTCGGGCTGGCCGATGAGAACGATCTGCAGCAGCTTGCGTTCGCGCGTTTCCAGGTTGGTGAGCAGGCGCAGTTGTTCCAGCACATCGAGTGCCAGGTTCTGCGCCTCGTCGATGATCAGCAGGTTGTTCTGCCCCACGGCATGGGTGCGCAGCAAGAACTCATTCAGCGCATCGACCCGGCCCTTGCCCGTGGCACCGGGTTCCACCAGCACGCCGAATTCGGTGCACACCGATTCCAGCAATTCGTCGGCCGTGAGCTTGGGGTTGAAGATGTAGGCCACGTTGCATTTCTTCGGCACCTGCTCCAGGAAGCAGCGGCACACTGTGGTCTTGCCGGCGCCGATTTCACCGGTGAGCAGCACGAAGCCGCCCCCGCCCTTAATGCCATACAGCAAGTGGGCCAGGGCCTCGCGGTGGCGCTCGCTCATGAAGAGGTAGCGCGGGTCGGGCGCGATCGAGAACGGCTCGTGCTTCAGGCCCAAGGCTTTGGCGTACATGGAGGAGGCTGACGGGCTTGGGGTTGGGCCCGCGCCGGGGCGGGTTGGGGTGCGAGTCTAGGCGCGGGCGAGGCGTGTGGCCGGAACCACACAACGAGCCAGCAACGACGAATCGCACCCCAACCCGCCAGCCTCCCGGAGGATAAGGCAGCCCCTTTCCTACAATGCCGCCGATGAACGCTGTGCATGCGCCGCCACTTCGCCGGCCGATCCGTGAATTGCCCGATGAACTGGTGAGCCAGATCGCCGCGGGTGAAGTTATCGAGCGGCCGGCTTCGGTAGTGCGCGAGCTGGTGGATAACGCACTGGACGCCGGCGCGACGCAAATCACCCTGCGCCTGCAAGCTGGCGGCGTGCGCGCCATCGTGGTGGAAGACGATGGTTGCGGCATTCCTGCAAACGAGTTGGCCCTGGCGTGCAAGCGCCATGCCACCAGCAAGATCGGCAGCCTGGCAGAGCTGGAACAAGTGGCCACCATGGGGTTTCGCGGCGAAGCATTGGCGGCCACGGCTTCGGTGGCCGAGCTCTCGCTCACCAGCCGCACAGCGCAAGACGCGCACGCCACCCGGCTGGATGCGCACAGCGGCGAGCTGCAATTCGCGGCGCGCGCCGTGGGCACCACGGTGGAGGTGCGCGAGCTGTTCTTCAGCACGCCGGCGCGGCGCAAGTTCTTGAAGACGGATGCCACCGAGCTGGCCCATTGCGTGGAAGCCGTGCGCCGCCATGCCCTGGCGCGGCCCGAGGTGGGTTTTGCGGTGTGGCATGAAGGCAGGCTGGTGGAACAGTGGCGTGCCGGCAGTGCTGAAGCACGCCTGGCCGACGTGCTGGGCCGCGAGTTCACGGCCAACAGCCGCGCCATGCAATTCGAAAGTACCACTCTACGATTGCATGGCCGCAGCGGCACGCCCGAAGCGGCGCGCGCGCGGGCGGACCATCAATACGTGTACGTGAACGGCCGCTATGTGCGCGACCGCCTCATCGCCCATGCCATGCGCGCCGCCTATGAAGACGTGTTGCACGGTGCGCGCCAGCCGGCCTATGTGTTGTTCATTGATGTTGACCCGGCGCGGGTGGACGTGAACGTGCACCCGACCAAGATCGAAGTGCGCTTTCGCGATGGCCGCGAATTGCACCAGGCGGTGCAGCGCGCGGCTGAGAACGCCTTGGCACCCAACCGCGCGGCGCTGGCGCAAGAGTTCGCGCAGGGCCTGGCGCAAGGCTTGAGCGCGGATCAGGCCGGTGGCGCAGCGGCGCCGCGGCTGTTCCGGCCGCTGGAAACAAGTTCATATCAAACGCGGCTGAGCCTGCCGCAAGTGGCGCAGCTCTATGCCGCCGAGCCGGCGCCGGCCTGGAACGTGACACCACTGTCGCCCACCCCACAACACACCAAACAAGGCGATGCGCAGGACAACGAGCAGCCTGACCTGCCACTTGGCCGCGCCCTGGCGCAACTCGGTGGCGCCTATGTGCTGGCCGAAAACGCCCAGGGCCTGGTGATCATCGACATGCATGCGGCGCACGAGCGTGTGGTGTACGAGCGCTTGAAAACCGCGCACAACGCGCAGCGCTTGCAGGCCCAGCCTTTGCTGATCCCCTTCACCTTCAGCGCCACTGACGCCGAAGTGGCGCTGGCGCAAACCCACCAGGCCACGCTGCTTGAGCTGGGGCTTGATGTGGCGCCTTTGTCCCAGCGCACCCTGGCCGTGCGCAGCCGGCCCGCCGCATTGCCCGATGCTGACCTGGCCGAGCTGACCCGCTCCGTGCTGGCCGAACTGAGCGAAGTGGGGGCAGCCGGGGCCGTGCAGCGCGCGCGCGACGACTTGCTGGCCACTATGGCCTGCCACGGTGCAGTGCGCGCCAACCGCAGCTTGAGCCTGCCGGAAATGGACGCGCTGCTGCGCCAGATGGAAGCCACGCAACGCAGCGACCAGTGCAACCACGGCCGGCCCACCTGGCGTCAGGTTTCGCTGAAAGAACTCGACCAACTGTTCATGAGGGGGCGTTGAACATGGCCCGGAAGTTCCTGCTCATCTTGCTGTTAGGCGGCACGCTGCTGGGCGGCGGCTGCGCCACGCTCGACGACACCCAGGCGCGCTGGATCTTCCGCCCCACGCGCGAGGCCTGGCGCGGCGGCTTGGACCTCACCCAAGGCATGCACGAGCACTGGATCGAATTCGCGTCGCAGGTCGATGCCGGCCAGGCGGTGAAGCTGCATGCGCTGTGGTTGCCGCAGGCGCGCAGCGATGCGCCGGTGTTGCTGTTCCTGCACGGCGCGCGCTGGGATCTGCGTGGCAGTGCCCTGCGCATGCGGCGCATGCACGAGCTGGGGTTTGCGGTGCTGGGCGTGGACTACCGCGGCTTTGGCCGCAGCAGCGGCGACGTGCCTTCCGAGCCGCGCGCCTATGAAGACGCGCGCCAGGCCTGGGGTTGGCTGGCTTCGCAACACCCGGGCAAGCCGCGCTACATCTTCGGCCATTCACTCGGCGGGGCCGTTGCGGTGCAACTGGCCGCCAGCGTGACCGATGAAGCCGGCCTGATGGTCGAAGGCACCTTCACCTCGGTGGCCGACGTGCTGGCCACTTATCGCTGGGGCTTTGCCGGGCTGGGCATCTTGATCACGCAGCGCTTCGATTCGATCAACCGCATTGCCGAGGTCGGCTCGCCGCTGCTGGTGGTGCACGGCACGGCCGACACGGTGATTGCGCCCACGCTCGGCGAGCGCCTGTACGCCCAGGCGCGCAGCCCCAAGCGGCTGGAAAAGGTGGAAGGCGGCACGCACCACAACACCAACGCCATGGGCATGGCGCAATACCGCCGCGCCCTGGGTGAACTGTTTGGCCTGGCCAGCACCGCCACCACCACGATCACTGCCAGCACCCGATGAGCGAGCCCCAGCAGCACCCCGAAGGCCAGCGCCTTTCAAAGGTGATGAGCGAACGCGGCCTGGCCTCGCGGCGCGAAGCCGATGAATGGATCAGCGCCGGCTGGGTGCGGGTGGATGGCCGCATGGCGGTGCTGGGCCAACGGGTGCTGCCGGCGCAAGCCATCACTATCGACCCCGCTGCCAGGCGCGAACAGGCCAAGGCCGTGACCGTGCTGTTGCACAAGCCGGTGGGCTTTGTGAGCGGCCAGGCCGAAGATGGCCACGCGCCAGCGGTGACGCTGGTCACGCCCAACAACCGCTGGGCCGAATGCGGCGCGCCGCGCAGTTTTCACCTGGGCCAGTTCCGCGGCCTGGCGCCGGCCGGGCGGCTGGACATCGACTCCACCGGCCTGCTCGTGCTCACGCAAGACGGTCGCGTGGCCAAGCGGCTGGTCGGCGAGAACTCACCCGTCGAAAAGGAATACCTCGTTCGCGTGACGCATGAGTTCCCTGACGGCGTGCCGCCCCAAGTGATCAGCACACTGAAGCATGGCCTGGAACTCGACGGCAAGGCGCTCAAGCCGGCCAAGGTGAGCTGGGCCAATGAAGACCAATTGCGCGTGGTGCTGAACGAAGGCCGCAAACGCCAGATTCGCCGCATGTGCGAAGCCGTGGGGCTGAAGGTGGTGGGCCTGAAGCGGGTGCGCATCGGCAGCATCGCCCTGGGCAAACTGCCCGCTGGACAGTGGCGTTATCTGCGTGATGACGAATTCTTTTAAGTGCCTGTCGTAACGCCACCGCTGGCGCTGTGCATCGCCGGGCCCACGGCCAGCGGCAAGAGCGCGCTGGCGCTGCGGCTGGCGCAGGAAGTGGGCGGTGAAATCATCAGCGTTGATTCGGCCCAGGTCTACCGCGGGCTGGACATCGGCACCGCCAAGCCCAGCGCTGCCGAGCGCGCCGCGGTGCCGCACCACCTGATCGACATCACCGAGCCCAGTGCGGCGTATTCGGCGGCGCAGTTCGCCGCTGCCGCCCGCCATTTCATCGACGAGATTCGTTCCCGCGGCCACGTGCCGCTGCTGGTGGGCGGCACCATGCTGTACTTCAAGGCGCTGCGCGACGGGTTGTCTGCGTTGCCGCAGGCCGATGCTGCGCTGCGCGCGCAGATCGACGCGCAAGCGCGCGAACTGGGCTGGCCGGCCATGCATGCGCAGCTTGCGCAGGTGGATGCCGCCAGCGCCGCGCGGCTGGCGCCGAACGACGCGCAGCGCATCCAGCGTGCGCTGGAAGTCTTTGCCCTGAGCGGCCGCGCGCTGAGCAGCCTGCAAGGCCAGCCCACCACGGCGCCGCTGCCGCTGCCCATGCTGGCGCTGGAGCCCGCCGCGCGCGCCTGGCTGCATGAGCGCATCGCGCAGCGTTTTGATGCCATGCTGCAAGCCGGGCTGGTGGCTGAGGTGCAGCGCTTGCGCGCACGCGGCGATCTGAACGCTGCCATGCCGTCGATGCGCTGCGTGGGCTACCGCCAGGCCTGGGCGGCACTCGACGCCGGCAACCTGGCGGCCTTGCGCGAAACCGGCATCGCCGCCACGCGGCAACTGGCCAAGCGCCAACTCACCTGGCTGCGCAGCATGCCGCGCACCACGCTGGCCTGTGATGCGCCCAGCTTCATGCCGCAGGCGCTGGCGCAAGCCAAACTTCTGCTTGCACAGGACACTTGATGCTGAACGTCAGCAACCTGGCCATGCACTTCGCCGGCGTGCCGGTGTTCGAAGGGGTGAACCTGGTCTTGCAGCGCGGTGAGTTCGTGGCCCTGCTGGGTGAATCGGGCGTGGGCAAGTCAACCCTGCTGAACAACATCGCCGGGCTGGAGCCGGTGGCCGCAGGCAGCATCAGCGTGGCCGGCATGGCGCTGGCCGGCCTGGATGACGCCGGCCTGGCCCGGCTGCGCCGCCAGCACCTGGGCTTTGTGTTCCAGGCCTTTCATGTGCTGCCGCATTTGAGCGTGGCCGAGAACGTCTCGCTGCCGCTGCGCCTGCTGCACCGGCCGCACGAGGCACGGGTGAGCCAGGTGTTGCAAGCGCTGGGCCTGGCCGGGCTGGAAGCGCGCATGCCGGCGCAGCTTTCGGGCGGGCAGTTGCAGCGCGTGGCGATTGCGCGCGCGGTGGTGCATGAGCCAGGCTTGATCCTGGCCGACGAGCCCACCGGCAACCTCGACCCCGGCACCGCGCAGCGCGTGCTCGACGCGCTGCACGCGCAGGTGCGCCACACCGGCGCGGCCTGCCTGCTGGCCACGCATTCGCTGGCCGCGGCGCAGCGTGCCGACCGGGTGCTGCGCCTCACACCGCAGGGCGTGGTGGCCGAAGCCGGCATTTGAGTGATGGCAAACGTTAGTGTGGTGTTGCACGCTAAGCGCGACATAAAACCGCGTCTTTGCGCCTGTGGCGTCGTTACAAATACTCGCGATGCCGCCGGGCATCGCTGTGGTTTGCGCCTAGCCACAGACACAAATCCATCGGTTTTCTTAAGTCACGCCTAGCATGCAACACCACACTGGCCTTGCCCTGCTGCCGCTGCTGAGCCGGCGCGAATGGGCGCACCACCCCTGGCGCCACCTGATGGCGGTGCTGGCGGTAGCGCTGGGCGTGGCGCTGGCGTGGTCGGTGCATGTGGTCAACGCCTCCGCCCTGGCGGAGTTTTCAGCCGCCATGGCGCAGGCCCAGGGCCAGGCCGATGTGCAACTGCGCGCACCGGGCGGCATGCTGGACGACGCGCTGTATGAGCGCGTGGCCGTGTTGCCGCAGGTGCTGGCCGCCAGCCCGGTAATCGAGGTGGCCACGCACGGCCTGGCCACGGATCAACGCCGCGTGCCCTTGACGCTGCTGGGCGTGGACGCGCTGCAACTGCCCGCGCTGGCGCCGGCCCTGATACCCCAACCCATGCCCCAGGGTGCCGCTTCGGCGCCGCTGCGCGCGCTGTTCGACCCCGGGCTGGTGTGGGCCAACGCGGCGGCGCTGCAAGCCCTGGGCCCGGGCCTGCAAGCCGGCGCCGAGCTGCGCCTGCAAAGCGGCCCGCAGTGGTTGACGCTGCGCCTGGCCGGCCGCGTGGCCGCCGGCGGGCCGCCGCTGCTGGTGATGGACATTGCCGCGGCGCAAGCCGCCTTCGGCTTGCCTGAAACGTTAACCCGCATCGACCTGCGCCTGGCCCCGGGCAGCGACCTTGCCGCCTTGCTGCGCCAAGCCCAGGCCGGCGCCACTGTGCAGGCCGCCGCTCCCGCTGCGGCGCAGGCGCGCAGCGAACAGTTGTCGCGCGCCTACCGCGTCAACCTCAGCGTGTTGGCCTTGGTGGCACTGCTGGTGGGCGGCTTCCTGGTTTATTCCGTGCTGGCCTTGTCGGTGGCACAGCGCCAGCCCGAACTGGCCTTGTTGGGCGTGCTGGGCCTGGGCGCGCGCCAGCGCCGGGCCCTGGTGCTGGCTGAAAGCGCCGTGCTTGGCGCGGTGGGTGCGCTGTTGGGCCTGGCGCTGGGCCTGGCGCTGGCCTGGGCGGCGCTGCGCTGGCTGGCCGGCGACCTGGGCAGCGGCACCTTCGCCGGCCTGGCGCCCAGCCTGCAGTGGCAAGCCGGGCCGGCGTTGGGCTACTTCACCCTGGGCCTGGGTGCCGCGCTGCTGGGCGCCTGGGTGCCGGCACGCAGCGCCGAGCGCCTGGCCCCGGCGCGCGCGCTCAGTGGGACACCTTCATGCTTCGCATTCAGGGATTCGCCCTTCGGGCGGCCGGGCGGGCTCATGCTTTG